>JASGCU010000004.1:30483-63740 GCA_030053935.1 Chitinophagaceae bacterium | reverse complement strand
GAAGAAGGATAAATAGTGGTAGGAATTGTTTTTTTTATCATATAAGTTTTGGGAATTGGGATTATTATTTTTAATTTGTATATATTTATTTTTTTAATTTTGTATCACAAACGCATTTTTTTATGAACAGACCTAAAAATGAAAGCATAGCTTTTTTTATTTCTTTTGCATTGCATTGTCTTTTTCTTATACTCCTTACTCTGTATATAGCGTGGACACCTCCCGACCCACCCATAGAGCAGTATGGTATAGATATTGCTTTGGACACGGAAGGAGAAGCAAATTATTCTGCTCAAGAAATCCCCCAAAACAAAGAAATTACGGATATAAATACAGAAGCCACTCCTACCCATTCTGTCGATGAACCTACTCCCGAAGAATCCACAGATGCTCCCACAGAAACCGAATCAGAGATTCCTCTTGATAAGGCTATCCCCGAAGCAAAGGACATACAAGCAGAGCTAAAGCCCGAAGCAAAGACAGAAACAAAAGAAAACGAAAAACCAATCCCGAACAATACCAAAGAAGTGACAGAAAAGAAAACGGAGACAAAGCAACCCATTATTGATGAAAAAGGACTCTACGACAATGACACAAAAGCACAGAGCAAAAAGGGAAATCCTAATGCGTCTTCTTTGGATATAACCGGCTGGATATGGGATGAACTACCAAAACCCGAAGAAAAAAGTCACGAAAGCGGAAAAATCATCTTTGAAATAAAAATAGACAGTGACGGATATATCATTTCTGTTAAAACATTAGAATCCAACGTATCTCCCGAAGTAGAAAAAATATATAAAGAAACAATAGAAAAACTTACCTTTAGCCCCACCTCCCCAGAAAGCTTAAAAAACAAAGAATCAATAGGAAAAATTACTTTCCTAATTACTGCAAAATAGAAATAACTACCAAAAAAATAATCGTATATGGACTATATAGAAGTATTAGAATATCTCTATAAAAACCTTCCGATGTACCAACGAGAAGGCAATAGTGCTATTAAAAAAAACTTAACCAATACCATACTCCTCTGCGAAGCATTAGAAAATCCACATAAAAAATGGCGACCCATTCATATAGCAGGCACTAATGGAAAAGGCAGTACTGCTCACTCTATTGCCTCTATTCTGCAAAAAGCACATTACAAAACAGGACTTTACACCTCTCCCCATCTCAAAAGCTTTACAGAACGAATAAAAATAAATGGAAAAGAAATCCCTACATCCTACATAACCACCTTTGTAAATACTCATAAATCCTTATTAGATAATATCAAACCCAGTTTTTTTGAAATGACAGTTGCAATGGCATTCAGCTATTTTGCCCAAGAAAAAGTGGACTTTGCAGTTATAGAAACAGGATTAGGAGGACGCTTAGATTCTACTAATATTATTAATCCCGAAGTTTCTCTCATCACTTCCATTGGCTATGACCATACCGAAGTACTTGGAGATACCTTAGAACTCATTGCAGGAGAAAAAGCAGGTATCATAAAAGACAACACCCCTGTTATCATCGGAGTAGAACAACCTTTTTTAAGAGATATTTTTCAAAAAAAAGCACAAGAACATAACGCTGACATTATATTTACCACCGATGCATATAAAGTGATGAGAAAAACATATTCTCACAAGAACCAAACCTCCGATGTTTTTATTGACAATGAGATGCTTTTTCAAAATTTAGAAACAGATATAAATGGACTTTTTTATTTAAAAAATATTCCAGGCATTTTAGAAACCATATACCAACTGAGAAAAAAAAATACCTCTATCCCCGATACTGCCATAGTCAACGGATTAAAAGAAGTAAAAAATACTACAGGACTCAAAGGAAGATGGCAAATTATACAAGAATCCCCGCTCATGATAGCAGATATAGGGCATAACGAATCAGGAATAGAAGAAGTTCTCAAACAAATTTCTTTAGAAACGTTTGAGAATCTTTTTATTATTTTTGGTATGGTGAAAGAAAAAAAACGAGATGCTATATGGTCTATTCTTCCTAAAAATGCTTACTATTTTTTTACCCAAGCAAATATACCCCGAGCTTTAGATAAAAATATTTTATTATCCGAAGCAATACAAAACGGATTGCAGGGAGAACTCGCAAGTGATGTCAATGCCGCCATATCCGAAGCCAAAAAAAGAGCAAAAAAAACAGATATGATATTTATTGGAGGAAGTACTTTTATGGTAGCAGAAGTAGATAATTTATAAAAAAAGATACTCCCATTAATAAAAAAATAAAACTATGAATAATCAAATAATTACAAAATTATAAATCTACTAAAAGTGACTTTTCGGAGTGCACTCAAAAAATAATAATTACAAATATTTTGGATATATTTTCAAACAATAAACTAAGAAAAACTTCTCAGGGTAACTCATACTTATGTAATCGTGTTTTTTTAATTTAGCACATAAAAATTGACATTAATAAATTTTTAAGAGGTATTTTTAATAAAATCTCTTATTTTTAAAAAAAAAAACGCAAAAAAATATATTTATTGGAAAAAAGAAAAAAAAAGAGTAATTTTACATTATTCTATTTTGATAAACATTTAGTAAACAAATTTAAAAATACTTTTGAATGTTTTTTAATAAACAATATATATAAAAATAGAGGGCCCATAGCTCAGTCGGTTAGAGCATCTGACTCATAATCAGGGGGTGCAAGGTTCAAGTCCTTGTGGGCCCACTTTATAAAATAAAAATATATAATAAAAAAATATGTTATTAGATAAACACATACCGATAAATTATGTTTTTAACAAAATAAAAATGGATTTTATCTACATTTTTATAATAGGAATATCTACCTCTTTCCTCACAGATATATTCCAAAATAAAATTCCTGATATGCCAATAGGAATACCCGCTTTTATAGGTACTGCTATATCAGTCATTCTCTCCTTTAAAATAAATCAATCCTACGATAGATGGTGGGAAGCAAGAAAAATCTGGGGAGGAATAGTAAATAACAGCAGAAATCTTACCCTCCAGCTCCAACTATTTATGGAAACAGAAAATAAAGCAGAAATAAAAACAATAGTATACAGACATATAGCTTGGTTATACTCCTTAGGACAAACACTCAGAGGACAAAATCCAACAGAAAATATTGAAAAATACCTAACAGAAGAAGATTTTATATCTATACAACAACATAATAATAAACCCCTCGCAATACTCCAAAAAAATAATTTCCACCTTGCCCTCTTAAAAAAAAATGGAAATCTCAATACTTTTACTCTTATAGAAATAAGTAAAATAATGACAACCTTTTGTGACCAAATGGGAATGTGTGAAAGGATTAAATCAACAGTATTTCCCACCACATATCGCAAATTTTTACACTGGTTTATATATCTTTTTACTGTTACCCTTTCTATAGCTTTAAAAAATACTCCAATATACTTCGAATTAACACTCTTGTTATCTATCACACTTGCGTTCTTTCTATTAGAAAAATCAGCGAAGCATTTACAAGACCCTTTTAGCAATATCCCTACGGATACAGCGGTTACAACTATTGCAAGAAATATAGAAATAAATATGAAACAACTTATACAAGATGAAGATATTCCAAACCCAATTCCTATACAAACATTTTACGCACAATAAATGCTATTATCATCTTATCCCTTTACTTAATAGCATTTAGATCAGTAAAAAAATAAGCTTCTACCATTTTTTAAGTTGGTTCTGTAAATTTACATTTTAAATATTACAATTGATTCTCCTCCGGAAATCTATTTTACAGAAATATTCAATTTTACACTTATTAGTAATGAAACAGTATATTTTTTTACTTTTTCTCAATAAGTTTTTGCTTGAGAAAATGAGCTGTATGATTATTCTCTAATAATATCATATTTTCAGGAGTTCCTTGAAAGCAAATATGTCCACCTTTTTCTCCTGCCTCCGGACCTAAATCAATAATCCAATCCGCACATTTTATAACTTCTACATTATGCTCTATAATAAGAACGGTGCTACCCATATCCACTAAAATATTGAGAGCTTTCATCAGTTTTTTTATATCATGAAAGTGTAATCCCGTAGTGGGCTCATCAAAAATGAAAAACGTATTTTCATAATTTTTCTTTTCTGTTATAAAATAAGCAAGTTTTAACCTTTGTGCTTCCCCACCCGATAAAGTACTTGATGGTTGACCTAACCGCAAATATCCTAATCCTACATCTTGCAAGGGTTTTAATTTGCCAAGAATGTTCTTTTTATCCGAAAAATATTCTATCGCTTCATCTACGGTCATATTGAGAACTTCGTAGATATTTTTTTCCTTATAAGTAACCCCGAGAATTGCTTCTTTAAACCTTTTCCCGTTACATTCTTCACAAGTAATTTTTACATCCGCCATAAACTGCATTTCAATTTTTATAAATCCTTCTCCCATACAGGTCTCACATCGTCCACCTAATACATTAAAAGAAAACATTCCTGGATAAAAATTCTGTTGTTTGGAGAGAGGTTGATCTGAAAATATAACCCGAATGGCATCGTATGCTTCCATATACGAGACAGGGTTTGAGCGGGAAGAGACACCTATAGAATTCTGGTCAACCATTTCTACCTGTAATATTCTGTGAGGATTTACCACTATTCTATCGTATTTTCCTATAATATCAGGATTTCTTCCCGCATTTTTTTCCAAAGCAGGTTTCAAAATCTGCTTTACTAATGTAGATTTTCCCGAACCACTCACTCCTGTGATGACGGTCATAATATGCAATGGAATTTTCACATGTATATTTTTGAGATTATTTTCACGAGCATCATAAATATCTACAGAACTATCCCATTTTCTTCTTCTCTTAGGTACTTCTATACAATCTTTACCACTCAAAAACCTACCCGTATGCGACTTTTTTTCTTGTAATAAATCATCCCATACTCCTTGAAACACTAAATTTCCTCCTAAAACTCCCGCATCCGGACCTATATCTATAATACTATCTGATGCCCTCATAACTTCCTCCTCATGTTCTACTACTACTACTGTATTCCCTATATCTCTTAGTTTTTTTAATACCTGCACTAAATTTACGGTATCTTTTGGATGGAGACCAATACTCGGCTCGTCTAACACATACAAAGAACCTACTAACGCACTTCCCAAAGCAGTAGATAACTTTATCCGCTGAAGTTCTCCTCCCGATAAAGTATTTGCTGAACGCTGAATTGTCAAATATCCTAAGCCCACGTAGCGAAGATATTGCAATCTTTGTTGTATTTCTATTAAAATCCTATAGGATACTTTTTTGTCATATTCCCTTAAAACAAGATTATCAAAAAAAGCAGACAATGAATCTATAGAAATCATACACAGGTCTATCAATGAGGTTCCGTTAATTTTTACGTATCCTGCATCCTTTCTTAATCGCGACCCATTGCAATCAGGACATACTATTTTATTTTTATATTTCATAAAAAATGTTCTATCATAAGAATTATAATAAGCATCTTGTTCTAATCCTTTAAAAAAGGAATCTATACCTTCTATCTCAAATTTTGAATCCCCTTGCCATAGTATTTTTTTCTCTGATTCGGTTAATGTATTGTAAGGGCTTAGAAGTGGAAATTGGACGTTCAGAGCATTTTTCATAAAGGTTGAAAACCATTTTTTATGCTTCTCTTTATTCCAAGGATCCACAGCATTGCCAGCTACAGATAAACTTTTATCAGGAATAACGAGGTTCTCATCTATACCAATAAAACTCCCTTTTCCATCACATTTTTTACAAATACCATACGCATTATTAAAACTAAAAAAATTAAGAGACGGCTCCTCAAATACCATTCCATCTCTTTCAAAAACATCCGAAAATTCCTTTTTTATAATACCCAATATGTCCACAGAACATCGCCCCTCACCCTCATAAAAAGCCGTTTGAATAGAGTCGGAAACCCGAAACACCCATCCTTCTTCTCTAGATACAGAAACTCTATCTACTAATACCTCTATAGCACTTTCTGTCAAATGAACATTCTCTTCTAATAACTCTTCTATAGATACAAATTCTCCGTTTATAACAACCCTTGTAAATCCTTTTCCCAAAAGAATCCGTAATTCATCAGCAAGAGTTCTTCCTTCTTTTATCTTTAAAAAATAGGTAATAATTACTTTTTCTCCATCCGGAAAACTACAAATCCAATCTACAACCGAGGTTACACTATCTCGTGTAACTTTTTCCCCGCTTATCGGAGAAATTGTTTCTCCTATACGTGTAAAAAGCATTTTCATATACTCATATATTTCTGTAATAGTACCAACCGTAGAATTGGGATTGACACTCCCCACTTTTTGTTCTATCGCTATCGCCGGAGAAATACCCTTGATATAATCCACATCAGGTTTCTCTAATTTCCCCAAAAATTGTCTTATATAACTATTTAAACTTTCTACATACTTTCTCTGTCCCTCTGCAAACAAAGTATCAAAAGCAAGAGAAGACTTCCCCGAACCCGAAACTCCCGTAATAACAACTAATTTATTGCGAGGAATAAATACATCTATATTCTTAAGATTATTTACCCGCGCCCCCTTAATAAGGATATACTTCTTATGACTTAAACTTTCAAATTTTTCCTCTGAATCCATAATACTATGATATTGTTTATTACTATATACTTGTTTGATCCTATTTTCGTTTTAATCCATTCCATAATAAAAAATGAAATCTACCCTCAAAAAACTTTATATTTCTTATTTTTATCAAAAAATAAATAAATCGAGAGATATTCATAACAATTTTCTAAATAATTTTTAGAAAATACTATTTTAAGAAAATTATTGTAATTATAGTACATAATTTTATTTGTTATACATTTATGTACAATTATAATAGTAACACAACAGAAATATTCATAAAAACAATTTAAACTCTTATATATTTATGCAAAAAAATACAACAGTAGAAACAGGGTTTCGTTACGGGGTGATATGCGGATGTATATCCATGGTATATTCACTCATTATTATGCTTTTGCCTATTTCTTTTACTTTACAAAAACAATTAGGGTATGTTACTATTATTTTTTTAATAGCATATATTTTTATATCACAAAAATCATATAAAAACTCTAACAACGGATTTATGAGCTATGGTGAGGGAGTAAAGATATCTTCTCTTCTATCCCTCGTATCCGCAGGAATAAATTCTATTTTTTTCTACATCTATTTTTCCTTCCTAGACCCTACTTATAGGGAAAAAGTAAAAGATGATGCAATAGCAAAATGGGAAGAAGCCGGAATGTCAGAAGAGCAAATAGACCAAGTACTTGAAATTTCAAAAACCTTCTTTGAACCAGGAACAATGGCATTTATGACCTTAGTATTCGGATTATCTATAGGTATTGTTATAGGACTCGTTATCTCTGCAATACAAAAGAAAACAGCGCCAGAAGCCCAATGACCTCAAAATATAATTGGAAAACAATAAAAAAATATACAGATATTCGTTTTGATTTTTTTGAAGGCGTAGCCAAAATAACCATCAATAGACCCCAAGTTCGGAATGCTTTTAGACCATTAACCATCCAAGAAATGATAGAAGCAGTAGATTTTTGTAAAGAAAAAACAGATATTTATGTAGTAATCATTACTGGAGAAGGCGATAAAGCATTTTGCAGCGGAGGAGACCAAAATGTAAAAGGAATAGGCGGATATATAGGAGAAGACGGAGTCCCACGTTTGAACGTGTTAGAACTCCAAAAAAAAATCCGTTCATTACCCAAACCCGTAATAGCCATGGTCAATGGATTTGCAATAGGGGGAGGGCATGTTCTACATGTCGTATGTGATCTTACAATAGCATCCGAAAATGCTATTTTTGGACAAACAGGTCCAAAAGTAGGAAGTTTTGATGCAGGTTTCGGAGTTTCTTTTCTCGCAAGGCATGTAGGACAAAAAAAAGCAAGAGAAATATGGTTTCTCTGCAAACAATATTCTGCAAAAGAAGCTTTAGAAATGGGATTGATAAACACTATAACTACCTTAGAAAATTTAGAACCAACCACCATAGAATGGTGCCAAATGATAATGCAACACAGCCCACTTGCCATTAGAATGCTCAAAATGGGATTCAATGCAGAATTAGACGGACAAGCAGGTATCCAAGAACTCGCAGGAAATGCTACCCTTTTATACTACCTCACCGAAGAAGCACAAGAAGGCAAAAAAGCATTCTTAGAAAAACGAAAACCCAATTTTAAAAAATTCCAAAAATTCCCTTAATCCTTAATATTCATATGCACCTATTGAATCAAAAACATAAAACACAGATCAAAAAAAATATTGTTTGGATACTCCTTCTCTTATTTTCTTCCTGTAATAAAAATATTACCAATATAAAAATAACAGACCAAAGTAATATTTCTTCACCATCAAAAAAAAAATACAGTGAAGACTTATCTATCTATAGAAATAAAAAATACAGAGAAATTATTGACGAAGAACCTACAGAAAATGATAATCCATATCCAATAACACCAATCCCCGAACACTCTATTAATCAAGAATTAGATACACTCAGACAAATCCTCATAGAAAAAAATGGCGGAAAAGATTATATAGAAGGATTTACTATACAAGTATATTCAGGAATAAATAGAAAATTAGCAGAAGAAGCCCTTGCTTATGCAAAAATAATAGATTTAGAAGAACCACCACAATTAGTATATGTACAACCAAACTATAAAGTCAAAGTAGGTTTTTTTTATTCTAGAATGCAATCATACCCTACTCATAAAAAAGTACTGAAACGATTCCCAACAGCTTTACTACTTCCCGAAAAACAAAAAATTAATACCCCATAAATATATTTTTAACTATGCATTTTCCTAATTTTATAAAAATTATTCGAAAAACAATCATCTTTTTCATTTCTGTTTATCAATATTGTATTTCCCCTTTATTTTTACCATCTTGTAAGTTTATCCCATCATGCTCACAATATACAAAAGAATCTATAGTAAAATATGGAATATGGAAAGGAATGAAAATTTCTATACAGCGAATCAGTAAATGTCACATGTTTACAAAAAAAAACGGATATGACCCAGTACCATAAAAAAATATTTTTAATAAAAAACTGTTATGAGAACATACAAAACATGTATATTTTATTGTATAGTAATAATAATATTCATAAACACACAAAAAGTAAAAGCACAAACACCATCAAAAAAAAAAATTGTGCAATTTTCTGGAATAGTTCTGGGAACAGATAGTATAACAGGCGTTCCAGGAGTACATATTTATGTAAATAAAGGAGGAAGGGGAACAACCTCAAATATGTACGGATATTTTTCCATGCCCGCATTAGTAGGAGATTCTATTCTTATAACAGCAATAGGATATAAAAAACAATCCTTGATTATACCCGGTAATAAAGGAGACCATTTTACACTCGTCATAGATCTAAAAGAAGATATACTACACCTACCAACAATAGAAATACTGCCATACCCATCTGAAGAATTGTTTAAAAAAGCAATACTATCATTAAATCTGCCCATAGAGAACGATTATAGGAATTTGAATACTGTTATGAAGCATATTATGGAACATAATATAGCATACAATATTCCTATGACAGCATCTGATAATTATAGATACTACATGAATCAATACTACCAAAGCGGTATTGATAAGTATCAAGTAAGAACAAACCCATTGACAAACCCATTTGCTTGGGCATCACTTATTAAATCTATAAAAAAAGGGAATTATAAGAAAAAATAATTTTTAAGAATAAAATACATAGATGTTTAAAAATATTCAGAATAAAAAAGAAATAATAGTAATAATATCATTATTTATTTTATTTATTCTATCCTTAATAAAAATGGTAATAGACCATAATTTAAATAAAAAATTACACCAAGATAACCTAAAATACGAACAAGAAATAGTACAAACCTATTTTGATATGGATTCCATAAAATCGGAACTTCAACAAAAAATAGAAACAATAGATAAGCTCGGAGGAAAAATAGACACTTTGCTTACCATAAAAAAAGAACTGCAAGCAGAAATGCGATCTCTCAAAAACAGAACCAACAAACAAATAAAAAACCTTAAAAGTAAAGTAGATGGGTACAGAGAATTACTGGTAGCAAAAGATGAAGAAATAAAACAATTACAAATCACAAATGCACTCTTATTCAAAGAAAATATACAACTAAAAGTAGAAAAAAATAAACTGTCAGATTCTTTACAAGGAATAAATAACTCGAAAAACGAACTCGAAAAAAAAATAGCAATAGCATCTAAACTGAAAGCAGAAAATATAACAGTAATTTATATTGATAAAAACGGAAAAGAAAAAACAGATGCATTAAAAGAAAGAAAAATATCTGCATTGAAAATACAATTTGATATACCAGAAAATAAAGTTTCTCCAATAGATGGAAAAGATATACTTCTTAAGATAATAAATCCGGAAAAAAATACTATTTTTGATATTTCAAAAGGATCTGGAACATTTCTATTGGAAGGAAAAGAAGCATATTTCAGTGCAAAACAAAACATATTATATGACAATACATTACAAAAAATGACCTTTCTCTATGAAAAAAATAATGAGTATATGAAAGGCAAATATACTGTGGAAATATATACAGATGGGTATTTAATGGGAAAAAATTATTTTATAATACAATAAAAATATAATACATGAAAAAAACAACAGAAATAACAGATTTAAATTTTGATGAGATTTTAAAATCAAATAAAGTCGTTTTAGTAGATTTTTGGGCAGAATGGTGTGGTCCTTGTAGAATGATAGGTCCAGTTATAGAAGAGCTAGCAGATGAGTTTAAAAATAAAGCAATTATTGGAAAAATGGATGTAGATAATAATCCTTTTACACCAGGAAAATTTGATATAAGAAGTATCCCTACACTTCTTATTTTTCAAAACCAAAAATTAGTAGATAAAGCAATAGGGCTTGTCCAAAAACAAGTATTAGTAGAAAAACTTAACAAGTATATTTAGTATTTTTATTTATAAATTATATATTTTTCAATAGTTAATTAAAAACAAGTGGAAGATTTTAATGAAAATGACCGTAATACGGTCTATTCCAAGAAAGTGCGTGCTGGGAAAAGAAGAAATTATTTTTTTGATATTAAGAACAGCAAAAACGGAGATTATTATATTGTGCTTACGGAACTAAAACGTAAAGAAGACCAAAAAGATGTAACATTTTTTGAAAAACATAAAATTTTTCTATATAAAGAAGATTTTAATAAGTTTTTTGATGCTTTAGGGGAAACAATAGATTATGTAAAAACAGAATTATTACCTGACTATGATTATGATACCTATAATAAAACACGGTACAATAACGTAGAAGGAGAAACAGAACACTATTCTGATACACCTGAAAACGAAGAGGAATCCTATAATAAGGATGAAAAAAATTGGAGGGGTAATAGAAGTGATTGGGATAATTAACGATATACAATACTTTATTTTGTAGTATCGTTTTTCAGAAATAGATTTCTGTTTTTTTTAATAAATTAATTATGTTAAAAAAATAGAAAGAACTAATGCGCATATCTGTATTATAATTATTAAATATAAACCACAAAACCAGAATTAATTTTGTATGAAAAGAACATTTCAACCATCACAAAGAAAAAGAAGAAATAAACACGGATTCAGAAAAAGAATGCTTACGGCTAATGGAAGACGAGTATTAGCATCAAGAAGAGCAAAGGGAAGACATAAGCTCACTGTTTCCGATGAAAGAAGACATAAAAGCAAATAAGTAAAGTGTCAGAATCATTAATTATTGATAAAAACGTTGGAAAAAAAGAAAAATACGAATCTTTAATCCCTCAACTTGTATCACTCACCCATAAAGAAAAAGATACTATCGCAAATATGGCAAATATATGTGCGGCTTTAAAAGAAGTATTTCATTTTTTTTGGGTGGGCTTTTATATTGTAAAAAAGAAAGAACTGATTTTAGGTCCGTTTCAAGGAACAATAGCATGTACCAGAATACAATATGGAAGAGGAGTTTGTGGATATGCATGGGAACAGAAAAAAACTATTATTGTCCCCGATGTAGAAAAATTCCCAGGACATATTGCATGTAGTGCTTTATCGCGATCTGAAATAGTTGTTCCTCTTTTTAAAAATAAAGAAGTTTTTGCTGTATTAGATATAGATAGCGAACAATTAAATAGTTTTGATGAAATAGATTCTTTCTTTTTAGAAAAAATTGTAAAAATAATATACTCATAGCTATTCCCGTTTCATAACATAAATAGTTCTCCAAGAAAACCCTAAAACCTTGATTAGTAAAAGGGTCCCATGTATTACTAAGAGATGAATATATTGTATTTTTGCATATTTTAGATAAAAAAATATTAATTATTCACTATAAGAGGGGTTCTAAAAGTTCAAATCCTAAAAACTGTATCCCTTAAAAACCAATAGTGCCAACACTTTTTTTTGAAGAAATCAATTTTTAGAACCCACCTTTATAGTACCATTGTAAAAAATACTGAAAAGGTTCTTATATTTTGTTATAGTATTTTTATAATTATTTTATTAATACATATTTTAATTATCAAATAATTCATAGTTCTTATGAACACACTTTTTTCTTTTCCCAAAAGTAACAAAGACGACTGGGCAAAAAAAGCATCACAGGAAACCTCTCAAAAAGAAGTATTAGAAGCACTTTCTTTTTATCAAGATACCAATCTGAAAATATTCCCCTATTACGATGAAACTCAACTTCCCACTCAAAAACATTTTGCACTTGGGTTGAATCAAGGGAATGAAGAGAACAAACATGGCAGAATTTGGCAGTATATCCAACATATATATATTGATGATGAATCTCTTACTAACAAAAAAATTCTCCATGCTCTTCAAAATGGTGCTGAAGGGACTATCTACCATATTCAAAAAAACTATAGTTGGAATCTCCTTTTTAAAGATATATTTTTTGATCATACCCATTCTTTTTTTTCTTTGGAACAAGAGAATAATGCGGGTACTTCCACAATAAAAGGATTGCATACAGCAATACAAGGAAGAGTTTTTTTTGGAGGTGGGATAAAAACACATATTGTTTCCGCAGAAGACCTACGCCGTATATGGGATTTGTTTGGTAATATAAAAGAATTAAGAATAGTATCCATCAATGGTGATGCATTACAAGAAAAAGGAGCGAGTGCTACTTTCGAATTGGCTTCCATAGCGAGTTCTTTGGTTTTTCAAGTGAATGTTTTATTAGATTTAGGGGTACCAGCTGCTGATATTTTCAAAAGAGTCCTTATTTATACTGCAACGGGAAGAGATTTTTTTTATGAAATAGCCAAATTGAGAGCGATGAGAATTCTTATTTCCAAAATAGCATTGGAATACGGGCTAGATAACTTTGATGGGAATGATATTTACATCTATAGTCAGCCATCTCTGCGGCATTATTCTACATTAGAAGCGGACAATCATATTATACGCACCACCACGCAAGCACTTTCCTCCGTAATAGGAGGATGTAATTATTTGAGTATAGCAGATGTATATCCTTCGGATAATTTTTTTTATAGTACTCTTATGAGAAATATTTCTCATATATTTCAATACGAGAGTTACTTAGATAAGGTAGCAGATCCTCTTGCGGGAGCTTATTATTTAGAAGCTCTTACAGAATCTCTCTCACGCTCCGCTTGGGAATACTTTAGAGAATTAGAAAGAAAAGGTGGATGGCAAATATTACAGAAGGATAATTTTTTTGAAACAGAACTGAAAGTATTCCAAACCAAAGAGATGGAGTTACTGCACAAAGATTATATTTCTATGGTCGGGGTAAATGCTTTTATAGATAGAGAATCCGCACATTCCCTTCCTACTGTGGAAGAATACACAAAATCTATAGAGAAATTTCATATTTTTCCCATAGCAAAAGAATTAGAACTGATAAGATTACAAACCGAAGAGCACGTAAAAAAGAGTACTATAAATCCTTGTATTTTTATCTATGGATTAGAATCATATTCTCCAAAAGTTGTGTATGCTCAAAACTTTTTTTCCGCAGGTGGGTTTTCTACTCAGATGATAACAGAAAAAGAACTTCAAACAAGAGCAATAAAAGTAATAGTTTTGTGCGGATCTGATGACAGTTATTCCAAAGATGCTAAAAATATTATATCTCACGTAAAGAATAGAAACCCTTCTACGTTCATAATGCTCGTAACAGAATCTCCCGAAAATATATTTTTTTATAAAGCATTAGGAATAGATGAAATAATCTATCTCCATTCTGATAAAAGAGAGATTTTAAATAAAGTTCAAAAATACTTATATAGTTGAGTTTCCATTATTTTTTTAAACAATAAAAATAGTTATGTATATATCTACTTTCTTTTCAAAAAATGGTTTTCAAGGCATCGGTATCTGTTGTATTCTTTTCTTTATCTTTTAGATTATTGGCACAAAATGGAGATTTTTCAGTGGGGGCAAGGGGAGCGGGAATGAGCTATTCTATTGTAGCACTGAGTGATCATTGGAATATATTTTACAATCCTGCGGGTATACGACAAGATTCAGGAACACATATATTTATATCTTATGAAAATAGGTATCTTTTAGAAGATTTTCAAGTAGTTGCTGCGGGTGTAGTGCAAAATTTTAAAAAACATTCGCATGGTATAAGTTTTTATAAGTTTGGAAAAACTCTTTATAACGAACAAAAAATTGGATACACAGCTTCCCATGCAGTAGGATTTATCACCTTTGGTGTTACGCTCAATTATTTACAGTACCATATAGAAAATATTAATACACGAGGTTTTTTTACTATGGAAGCAGGTATGCGTGCGGAAATGGGTAAAAAATTTTTTTTAGGAGCGTATATTCATAATGTGACTCAAACTATTCTCAATAAAGTAACAGGGGAAAGAATACCAACTCTTATGAGAGTAGGTTTTTCCTATTTTCCGATACCATCATTTGTTTTTTCTGCTGAGTTAGAAAAAAATCTTTCTTACCCTCTTAAATGGAAAGCAGGAATGGAATATAAAATACGTCCGTTTTTTGTTGTTCGAACAGGGATTATAACGTTTCCTTTTATGTATACTTTTGGAACAGGGTTTGCATTTAAAAAGATTCTATTAG
This sequence comes from Chitinophagaceae bacterium, assembly GCA_030053935.1. Classification (NCBI taxonomy): domain Bacteria; kingdom Pseudomonadati; phylum Bacteroidota; class Chitinophagia; order Chitinophagales; family Chitinophagaceae; species Chitinophagaceae bacterium. The sequence continues at coordinate 48,572 of JASGCU010000004.1, read as the reverse complement.
ATATTGCCTACAAAAGAAATACAATTATGGGTAATTCTTTTCTATTTTCTCTTTCTTATACTTTTTTTTGGAGATAGGATTTTACATGTTTAATACAGTACTTCTGCCTCACTTTCCCAAACCAATTCTATGGGTGTTTTTGCTTAAGTATTCACTTCGTTTCAAAATCTTTTTTTATAGTTTATAATTGGTGATTATCTTCTATCCATTTTCCATCTTGTTTTATGATATCTATAAGTTCTTCAACGGCTTTTTCGGAGGGGACGTTTTTTTTTACTATTTCTTTTCCCTTATAGAGAGTAATTTTTCCTTTTCCACTGCCTACATATCCAAAGTCAGCATCTGCCATTTCTCCTGGACCGTTTACTATGCATCCCATTATTCCTATTTTGATACCTTTCAGATGTTCTGTTCTTTTTCGTATGAGAGCAGTTGTTTCTTGGAGGTCAAAAAGAGTTCTTCCGCAGGAAGGACAGGATATATATTCTGTTTTTGACATTCGGGTTCTTGCTGCTTGTAAGATTCCAAAAGAAATTCTATTATAAAGTTGTAGGATATTTCTATACTCTTGTGTTGCAAGGGAGTGGTTTTGTTTTTTCATTCCTAAAAAAACTCCATCTCCAAAACCATCTATCAATAATGCTCCTATATCGGTTGATGAATGTATTATAAAAGTGTCTTTTTCTAAAGCATCATAGTCATAACGGATGAGAACAGGCGCTACTATTTTATTTTCTAAGAAAGTGAAAAAAACTCTTCTCATCGCAGAGTAGCTTTCTTCTTTGTCTGAGGAAAGAACAAACACTACATTATGAGCGTTATCGCACTCTTTGAGGAGATGTATATTTTCTTCGTTCACCTGTGAGTCAGATATTTCTAAAAAATTCATTTGAGGATGGCTTTTTTGTTTTTTTTTCCATTCTTTAAGAGTAAAGTATGGATAAGTAGTTTGTTTATTATAATGTTTTATCCATGATTCATAATCGGCAATTTCTCTCAGCCCATTCGGAAGCATAAAAGAAACGGGGGATTTTCCAGCATACACATAATCACTGCCTTGGTCGTTCATTACCCATTTATCAGGTTCGGGAAGATAGAAATGTCCGAGATTTTTGAGTTCTTGATACTCTACTTTTTCAAGTTTGCTGATGTCTGATACCACACGGGGTGGGTTTTTTCCTCCAAAGTTCTCTATTTCTGTGGTAATACGTTTATTATATTCAAATGGATTTATGGGAATGGGTTTGGAAATATTTTGAGTGTTTGAGGGAATGAGGTTTTCTTTTTTTATATGGTATCTATTTACCAGAATTTTTGCTACAGGTATTTCTAATTCGGGGTCTTCGGTAAGAGATACGCGAATAGTATCCCCTAAGCCATCTTCCAAAAGGGTTCCTATGCCGATGGCTGACTTTATTCTTCCGTCTTCGTCTTCACCTGCTTCGGTGACTCCTAAGTGGAGAGGGTAAGGTTGTAAGTTTTCGGTAGAGAGTTTTTGCACTAATAGTCTATATGCCTGCACCATCACTTGTGTATTGCTTGCCTTCATAGAAATGACGAGGTTATAATACTTATGTTCCTCACAAATTCTAATAAATTCTAAAGCCGATTCTACCATTCCCAAAGGATTATCACCATATCGAGACATGATTCTGTCCGACAAGCTCCCATGGTTCGTTCCAATTCGCATAGCTGTGCCGTATTCTTTGCAAATTTTTATGAGAGGGATAAATTTTTGTCTGATACGTTCTAATTCTTGCTCGTATTGGGAATCATTATACTCTGTATACTCGAATTTTTTTTTATCTGCATAATTTCCTGGATTAATTCGCACTTTTTCTACGATACGAGCCGCCAATTCCGCTGCATTAGGTGTAAAATGAATATCTGCAATCAGAGGTGTTTTGTATCCTTTCTGTCTCAAGGACTTTTTAATCACTTCTAAATTTTGTGCTTCTTTCACACTCGGTGCGGTAATTCTCACGTATTCACAGCCTGCCTCTATCATTCTGATGCATTGCTCCACACATTCTTTTGTATTCATTGTATCAACGGTGGTCATAGATTGTATCCTTATGGGATTATTTCCACCCAAAGGAATATCTCCTATTTTGACCTCTATTGATCTACGTCGAGAATAGGAATCCATATTGTTGCAGTATTGATATATTGTTCTATTCATTTTGGTAAATATTTTAATTTTTATTTTGTTCTCTTATACTAAGGAAAATTCTTAATAATGTGGGTTGTTTTTTTATTATATATTTTTTATATGTCAAAATAGCAATTACGTTCTAGTTTTGGATATTTAGCAATACTTTTGAAAGTGATATTAACATTTTCTATGGTGATGTTTAGGGTGAGGTGTGCTATGATTCTATTTATTTAGAAGTTGAGGAGAGAAAGTTCTCCTAGGTTGATTCTAAGTTGGATTCCGAATGCCCAATTGGTTCTTGGGAATGAAGTAGTGACGAATGGGGTGTTGTTATTGTATTCGTAGTAGATTTGGAGGGTTACCCACTTTGCGGGGTTGTAAGAGATGGTTGGTTTTATTTGGTAATTAAAGATGCCTGCGGTGGGGTTGTTTTCTGATGTTTCATCTTCCTTTATTTTTCTTTGGATGGTTTGTGTATTTCTGATGGATATGTTGAGGTTCATTATAATATCTTTTGGGAGAGTGTAAAAGACCCCTTGTATTCGGAAGGGGAGTCTCAGGTTTGTGAGCGTATAGCCGATTCCTATGGTGACATCGTAGTTTTTGCTTTCTGTGACTTGGGCGTTGGATAGGTTTAGCCCAATGGTTCTGTCTTGTTTGTATTCGATTCGAGCGGTTATTTTGTTAATGGTTCGGACATTTATTCCTATCATCGGGGAAAACCTTTCTGTAATGCTCACTTGGTTGAGGATATATACAGGAATAAGTTGTCCATCTTTATTGGATATGGTTGCGGTTGGGTAATTGAGGAAATTATTGGTGAGTTCTAAGTTATCTCTGTATGCAAGGGAGTTTGTGAAGTTACCCATGTTAAGGTCTGAGGAGTAGGCGTGTGAGAGAGTAATGGAAGGGAATATTTTAGCAAGGGCAGGTATTTTAGAAAGTCCGTTATAAGTGAGGTTCCAGTTTGGTAAGGGCGTATTCGTGAATGCGGAGAGGGTTATTTGTTGGGGATTTTTACCGAGGTATGCGGCTAAGAAAGCGGGGATGAGGACATCTTGGGAGTTCACTCCGTATACTCCATTTGCAGTGTTATTGAGTTCCCATCTGTTTTTGATAGTATTTCTATAGTTGATAAAATTTTGGAAGACGGGAGAGGAGTTGTCGGGGTTATCATTTATGAAAGCGGTAGTTATTGCTAATACGGAGATGCTGTAAGATCCTGAGCGTGAGGGAGAAAAGGTAAGGAATTTGTTGTCTGTTTTATCGAAGCGGAATATTTCTTGGTAGTTGTCGCTTTTGGTTCTTTTGGCGGAAAGTTGGATTTGAAAATCGGTAAAAGGTTGCATTGTTGCGGTTATGTTGATGTTTTCGGATTGTGTTTGAGCAAAGGGATTGGAGAGAGATGTTCCTGTTGCGAGCCAGTTATTTTCAGATGCGTTTTTTCTGATATTAGGGTCTTGGCTTCCGAGTAAAAAAGGGATTCCAGGGGAGGTGTAATCTCTGTTAAGTCCGATTAAATAAGGGGTTTGATTGAATCCTGGGAGGATAGTAGTGCCGTTGATTGTATATGTGATATTTATAGATTTGAGTGATAGTATAATACGAATAAAAGCGTTGAGAAATGATTGAGCGGTTTTGGTTTCATTGGGGTTTCGTGAAGGGGTGTTGATAGATTTGAAAAAAGGGACTTTATTGTAGAGGGAGTTTAGGTCTATTCTTCCTTGTATGGTGTTTTCTTGTCTATTTTGGATGGTATTTCCGAGAGAATCGGCTTGTTTGAGGGAGCCTGCTATCCATGAGTAGCTTGCGGAGTATCGGTAATCAGCGCTTACCCAGTCTAGAAGTGGAAATTTATTGATGGGGATTTGATAGTTCATGCTGACAGATTGTTCGAAGTTTTTTCTTCTTCCGAGTTTTTGGATATTATTCCATACGGTGTCTTTTTTTTCTTGGGTATCGAGGTCTCCGTATGGTTCATCAATGATGGTATTCATTCTTGCATTATAATCAAGTGCAACACTTCGGAATATATTCCAGCGAATGGCAAATTGTCTATTAAAAGTAAAAGCTTTTTGAAAAGTAGGGTCGATTCCGTCGGTATTGAGTTCTGAGTTTCTGAGTTGTATTTTCTGAAAAGTTCGGTTCATATCTCCTCTTATACTTACGCTGGCGATGAGAGGAGAGAAGTTTATGTCTTGAATGAGTTTGAAATAGGGGTTATTGAGGAATTTTATTTTTTTAAATGGTTCTACGGACAATGGTTCGGGTGAGTAGTTGTAGGCAATTCCTCCACTTTGGATTTGGCTGTAGTCGGATTCGGTATTTATGTTTTTTTTTCTTGCTTCGCTGTAGGCGTAGTTTGCGGAGAGGTTTTCTACGTCCCAAAAATCTTTTCTGGATTCGGGGTTTGTACGTTCTTTATGGACATTAGAGAAATTAATGCTTTTTTTAGTGCTTACATCTTGGACTTTTTGGGTGTATTGTTGTTGTTTTTCGGTGTCGTCAAATCTTTGAATAGAGGCGCTGAGGGGAATGTCAGGGTCTAGGGGGTCCCATTTAGGGGTAGAGGTAGTTTCTTCGTAGCTTGCGAACATGGGTATTTTGATGCCTGATTTTTCGGGGAGAATTATTTTGTCTAATGCTATATTTCCGGATATATCGTAGGTAATAGTTTGGGTTCGGGATCGTTCTGATATTCTTTGTTGAATACTTCCAAAGCCAACCCCTGTGTATTGGGTAGATGCGGAGATGCTTCCGAGGTCTGCCAGTTGCATGGTTACTCGGGCATTTGCGGCGACCCCATTTGTTTTATCAAAATTGGTTACTCTGAGTTCATTTACCCAGAGACAAAAGGATTTATTTTGTTGGTCGGGACTTTGGGGATTACGAACTCCTATCATAAGGGAGAGAATGGAGGTCATATCTGGTCTGCCTAAGAGGGTCACTTTGTATTTTCCTATTTGTTTGGTATAAGGGAGGTCTACGGGATATTTACTTTCATTTCTTTCTGCTTTGAGAGTATAGAGGTCGTTGAAAGAAAAGTCAAGTTCGTTCTCTTCGGGCCAGACGAGGTTTGGTAGTTCGGATTGAGAAACACCAGTTAGATTAATAGGAGTGGGTTTGAGAGGTATTTCTATTTCATAGTAGTTTTGGTCGAAGTCCGTTCCTAATCGTATAAAAGCACTTACTTCTCCGATGGGGGTATTTGCATCTAATCCTAATGTATTTCCGTGGGTATGGATAGCCATTTTAATACGTCCATAGTTTATGAGGTCGTATTTTACATTTTTATAGACGGCTCGTGCATCGTTTTCTTGGAGTTCATCTACGCATATTTGAAGGGATTGTTCATTGGTTAGTCTATTGTAAGGAGTGTTATTATCTTGGTCTCTATTGAAATTGGGAGGGAGGACGTATGGTATTTTTCCGTTCACAACGGCTCCGTTTTCCTCAATATTTACGGATGAGACAAAGAAATTAGAAGTAGGTTTTTCGGGTATTTCATATATTCCTTTTTTGTAGAGATTAGCATTGTATTTTCTCCATTGGGAGCCGACGAATTGAAACTTTACAAATCGTAATACTACGGGTTGTTTCCAACCTGTGAGATAGGTTCTCATATAACGAATGGTTTTAAAGTCAGATATGTTTCCTTGTGTTCTATCGGGGGAGCGGATGGGTATTCTGAATAAATACCAATTCCCTCTGGATGTAGAAACTTGGTCTACGATATGGTTTTTTCCTATGGTGAGTTCATTTTTTTTGAGATTTATTTTATACTCATAGTATTCTTCTAAATTGGAAATGGTATTATCTTTATTTATGTCTTCGTTGTCGGGTTCGGTAGTGGCAATAGGTGCGTAGGTAAGACCTGTTCCAAGCAGAGGAGAATTGCCATCTTGTCCATTATAGTTTTTATATCTTTCTACTATATTTGCTTTTTTATCATCGAGTTCCCCTCCGAGATAGTATTGAAAGTTATCCCCTGAGGGGTCTCTTTTTATTTTTTCGAGAGATTGGGTTGAAACATTTAATCTGTTGAGAAAACTACTTCCAAAAAATTCTTCTTCCTTGTTATTCGGTAGTCCATCAAATCCCACATCTTGATTTTCTCTTGATCCAGCTGTATTGTCAAAGGCATTTAAGAGGTATTGTTGTTTCGTAACCCTTCCCCATGAATTTTGTTCTACATCATTATCATTTCCATCTACGGGTAAGCCATTTTCAAAGGCGTGTTTTCCATCTTTGGCTATATCCTCAGAAACGCTTCCTAAATTCAATATGAGTTGCCCGCCTGTGGTGTTATTTTCATTTTTTATTCCATCTAAAACTTTCCCATTTATCCCATCTATGAAAGGGTCCATCATCCAAAATTCTATATACTCTACGTTAATTTTATCAAAATCTACGTCAACCGTAAATGGTTTTACAATTCCTGCCCAATTTGATTCGGGATTTTTTAGATTTCCTTCAAAGGTGAGGTCGGGATTGTAGTTATACATTCCCCGTTCTTCGGGAAAATAGGCAATGTCAAATACCGATTCATTGGTGTTTATAACATCTCTGCTTCTTTGAGTAAAAATCTCCTGAAGTCCGATGGCTCGCACATAATTATTTTCCAAGTCCGCAGAGGTAAGGTGCGATGGTCTCCCAACGCCTGAGGTGGTATAAAAAGTATTATCTACCGTATACCAAGCTATTTTTGCTCTTTTGTAAGCATAAGCAAGTGGATTTCCCGCTTCTTTGCTTTTGTCATACCTATTATCATCTGTAGTAGGAGTAGAAGCCAATTTCCAACTCTGCGGACTGCCCAAGCTGTAAGGGGTTATAGAAGATTCAAAATCATCTATATACGAAGTCCCCTCTCCATTCACTAAATTGGACGTTCCGGGGATTATCTGAGCGAATTCACTATTAAAATTAATTTTTGATGGAACTTTGCTTTCATAAAAAGGCAGTAAACTTATTGCCTTCGTGATAAAATTTGATTCTTGACTCGCATGTAAATCAAAACCATACTGCGTATTCAGAGTAGGGTCGTTTCCTACGGAATATCTACTAATACCGTTGGTTCTCTCATTGAGCTGTACAAAAGTTCCTCCTATCTTTATATCTTTAGAATATCTATACTCTAAACGTGTTCCATATACACTGCGGGTTTGAAAATTTAGAATATCCGCTTTTTCAAAATTAATACATATTTTTTTTCCCGAACTTATAATTCCTTCGTTAATAATCCGCACACGTCCTAAATTATAGTCGACCGTATAGTCCTTCCCCTCTGTAAGCACTGTTCCTCCCGCTGTGATGGATACAGAATTTTGAGTGACTTGTATTCCCGGTAGAGCAATTTCATTAGAGCTTCCCCCTTGCACCTTTCCTGCCATCCAAAATTTATTTTTCGTGGAAATAAGCTCCGCATCAGCTTTGGTATTAGAATATAAACTGTCATATACATATTTTTCTATCAGATTTGCCTCGGTTTCAGGGTCAAAATACTTCCGCAGAGTGCTTCCAAATGGTTCTAATACAGGAAAAATAATCAATCCATATTGTGCATTCACGGTATATCCTTCTACAAAATCAAAATTTCCATCTGCTTGAGGGTCTCCATTCGTATTTAATCTATCTAAATTCAAAAGCCGAATCAGAGGTTGATTTTTTGTTTTTGCTCCCTCGTGTAAACTGGGGTTATCTATACCTGTTAAATCATCTCTATACTGAACTCGTAAAATAAAACCATTACTTTCTATTTGATAGGTCTGAAGGTTATAGATATTTTTCATCATCAAATCAAAAGTAGGCACACGCACATCTACTTTTTTTGGGCGTAATAATTTCAAAAAGATAATATTGTCTTCGGGCAAATTTTGATAGTCCTCTGTGAGCTCCCCAACCTTATAAATAACACCATTATAGGTATATTCATAAGAAACCCCTAAAAATTCATCGTTTTGAAGTCGACGAGAAAGGGTAATATATCCGAGCTGTTTATGAACGGTATATTCTGTTTCGGTAAGTTTTCTAGACGCATCAACCCCATCAAAATCCGTTGTCTCTACAAAACCAAATTGCTTCTGAAGCTCATCTTTTACATTAGCCCCCCCTCTAAAAGTAGATGTATTTGTGAGAGTAGCAAACAAACCATTTGCATCATTACCGGAAGGGCCATCTCCTCCTGCATTTGAAACGTAAGAAGCATTTCTTCTGTAGATAGTTTTTCCTTCTCCCAAATCCATAAAACCCATAACTCGACGCAGTGTCTTTGTTTCGCTATTTCTATTGATTATATATACTTCTACACGAGTAATATTTATGCCCGAAGAAATCTGTGGAAGGTTAGAAAGCCATCTTTCATAATTATCTCTAAAAAAATGCCCTAAAAAATAATGTCTATTGTCCTCATATTCCGAACCGCGTATCTCAAAATCACGTGACTGAACCCCGCTCTCCAAACAAAGTGCTTCTGTTTTTCCCTGCTGCTGAGAATAAAAACCCGATACAAAGAGTTTCCCAAACTGCAACTCCGCTTTTACTCCTAATAATGCCTGTCCAGGGTTTATTAAACTATTCCCCGAGTTCATCGTCACATTTCCAAGCTCTATTTTTTTTATAATACTATGCTCCGCCCCCGTATATTCGGGTTTCCAAGTATTTTGAAAATTAAATGAATTTTGACTATCCCAGCTCAGCTGTACTTTGAGCTTATCTCCGAGAGAAGCAGAAGTGTTTATCCCTATTTGTTGGTTAAAAACAAAACCACCATTTGACTGTTGAGCAACAGAAGTAGAGTTTTGTATCGTCTGCCAATTCCATCCAAAGTCCAAATTGGCATATCCTGAAACCTTCATATCAAAACCACCCGGACCAAAAAGACGCTCTATCAATGGATGATTAAATACTTTGGGCCCCCCTTTATTTGCAACTAAATTAGGATTCCTATTCTCCCCATCCGTCCTCGTCTGCCAATACTCCTTATTATTTTTTTTTTCCTCATACCTTTTATATTCATCAAAACTCATAACCATAGCAGGGCGATAACTCACATTTCCTATCCTTTCATAGATGGTATAATTTTTGTTAGAGTCAATATCAAAATCAATTTTATACCTTGCGGGGTCTTTCAAAACAAGAGAAGAAGATGTTCTTTTATCAGAAAAAGGATCTCCTAATCTGTCTTTTTGATTGTATGTATACCAGCCCATATGCTCTCTATAAGAGGTATCTTTGGGTGGCTTCCCTTTTTGAAAGAAGGAAGCACCTTTTACAGAATGGATAAAAGGAGAAAGGAAGACAAAAGAAATTACAAAAAAATATCTTTGGGGAAAAAAAGAGTTCAATGGGTTTTTAATTTGTATATACATAATAAAAAATAGGACGCTTATTCTTTCTATAACGAAAAATAGTTTTTTTTATTGTATTTTAGAAATTGTTTTTTTCTGTATATGAATTATGAAAAAAAAAAACTATGTCCATATATGTTTATTAAAAAAATAGATTTTTTATTTTTGTTACTCACTTTACCCAAAAATATAATAAAATTACATATTTTTACCTTTTAAAGGTTATCATAACCTTTTTGAAGATAATGTTTGCGTAAGGGGAGGTACTGATTATGGAATCGAGCCGATTAAAAAAGAGAGAGAAAAGATACTAAAAAACCAAATACAGAATATAGAGCAGAAAATGATACAGTAGCAAATAAAGTTTTTCAATCAATAAAAATTACATGTTTAAAAATAACAACTTAAAAATCTAAATGAAATCACGAAGAGAATTTTTACACCAATTAGGTGGATTAACTATGGTAACAGTAGGGAGCTTAGGGGGAATTTCTATCCTTAGCAATACTGTTTTTGCTCAACAAGAAGGGGAACTCTGGTTCAAAATATCTTTAGCAGAATGGAGCTTACATAAAGCCCTTTTTGCAAAGAAAATAAATAACCTTGATTTCCCTTCTATTGCTAAAAATACCTACGGAATAGATGCAGTAGAATATGTGAATATATTTTTTAAAGACAAAGCACAAGATACTAATTATCTCAGCGAATTAAAAAAACGATGCGATGATTTAGGAGTAAGAAGCGTACTTATTATGTGTGATGGGGAAGGAGACCTTGGTGATGCAGAGACACAAAAAAGAAATGTCGCAGTAGAAAATCATTATAAATGGGCAGAAGCAGCAAAATTTTTAGGATGCCACTCTATCCGAGTAAATGCAAAAGGAAATGGCACCGCAGAAGAAGTATCAAAAAAGGCAACCGAAGGTCTTCGTAAACTTTCTGAATATGCTCTCTCTCTGAATATAAATGTTATAGTAGAAAACCACGGAGGATATTCATCTGACGGAAAATGGCTCAGTAATGTTATCCAAAATGTAGGAATGCCAAACTGCGGAACCCTTCCTGATTTTGGAAATTTCTGTCTCAAAAACGACCCAAAAGATTGGAAAGTATGCTATGAATCTTACGATAGATATACAGGAACAGAAGAACTGATGCCCTTTGCTAAAGGAGTGAGTGCCAAAAGCTACGAGTTCAGCGCAGATGGAGAATGTATAGAAATTGACTATAAAAAAATGCTCTCCATCGTCAAAAAAGCCGGATACAAGGGATATATAGGAATAGAATATGAAGGATCTCTCTCCGAAGACGAAGGTATAAAAAAAACAAAAGCCCTCCTGCAAAAATACGGAAAACAAAATTAACCATATACTATGTCTGAATTCTTGTTATTTTTAGAACTTGGCTTAGAGCATATTTTAGATATACAGGGTTACGATCACATACTCTTTATCGTAGCCCTTTCTTCCATGTATCACCTCACAGATTATAAAAAAATAGCACTCTTGATAACTGCTTTTACTATTGGGCATGGCATAACATTAACCCTCGCTACTACCAAAGTAATGTCCCTCAACCCCTCGCTTACAGAAATACTCATACCCATTACTATTTTCATCACCGCAATCCAAAATATATTCCGCCAAATAAATCATACCGCAACAGGTACCCCAACACACTATCCTCTTGCATTAGTTTTTGGACTTATCCACGGATTAGGATTTTCTTACTACCTACAAAGTATGCTCGGTCAAGAACAAAGTATTTTACTTCCCCTCTTTTCTTTTCATATAGGATTAGAATTGGGGCAAATAATTATAGTAATAAGCACTCTATTATTATCCTTTCTCTGCCTTCGGTTTTTGAAAATACCGCAAAAAATATGGGTAATAAGCATATCTTCCTCTATTGCTATTGCGTCTCTTCTCTTAATAGCAAAAAATAGTAATATGTAATGAAAAAGAAGCATACGAAAGCAATTGGTTTAAAACTAAATATTTGTGTAAAAAGAACTTTTCGGACACATTCCTATCTTGTTTTACTTGAAATTAATGCATCCTATCTCCTCGTGGTGTGAGGTTTTCTATTATAGATGCTTCGATTATCAACCATTCTTTCCATCTTTCAGCAACTATTTTTTTATCTTGTATTGATTCCGCCAGTTCTATAAAATTTTTATAGTGAAGTGCCTCAGAAATCATCAGTTCGTAGTAAAAACTTTGGAGTTCTTCATCTCTTATAGATGTATGAAGGAGTTTGAATCTCTCACAACTACGGGCTTCTATCAGAGCATTTACTAATAGTTTTTCCACTAATTGGTGTGTTCTGTTATTTCCTTTTTTTATATGCTGTGAAAGTTTTTGAATATACATATCTTCCCTCTGTTTTCCTAATGTAAATCCCCTTTTTTTTAGATGCTGTAAAACCATTTGAAAATGATTCCATTCTTCTATCACTACAGGGGAAAGAACTTCCACTACTTTTTCAAATTCGGGATATTGCACGATGAGAGAGATGCAGGAAGAGGCGGCTTTTTGCTCGCAATACGCATGATCTATGAGAATATCCGCAATATTCATCGCCGCTACGTTTGCCCAACGAGGATCCGTGGGCAATAAAAGACCTAATACTGTTTTTGTTTCCATACTATGTGAAAAAGATAAAAAAATTACTGGGAATCTTTTGTCTTTCCACGAATAATACCTCTTTCAGAGGTGGTTATGAAATGTATTATAGATTGTTTTTCATGGGAATCCGGAAAATTGTCTTGAATATATTGTATTCCCTGGCTTCTATTAAACCCTTTATTATAAATACAATCATACATATCGTAAATTTCTCTTATCTTTTCGGGAGAAAAATTACTTCTTTGTAGACCTACTTTATTGATACCATTATATTGGAGTGGGGTTTTCCCTACCATTACAAAAGGGGGAATGTCTTGCGTTACTAATACCCCTGCACCTACAATAGAATGCTCCCCTAATTTTGAAAACTGATGAACGCCTGTCAATCCACCAATTCTCACATTATTTTCTACTATTACATGCCCCCCTAATTGCACAGAATTGGCAAGAATACAATTATTTCCAATGATACAATCATGTCCTATGTGGCAATATGCCATCAAGAGACAATTTTTTCCTACCACAGTTTTATATTTTTCTTTCGTGCCTCTGCTGACGGTCACAAATTCCCTTACGCAAGTGCCATCATCAATAAATGCTTCGGTCACTTCTCCTTCAAATTTCAAATCCTGTGGAATACATGCAATAGATGCTCCCGTATATATTTTTACATTTTTACCAATCCTTGCTCCACTGTGAACAATAGCGTGCGGAGCTATCCATGTGTTTTCATCTATTGTTACATTATTTTCAATAATAGCATAAGCATCTACACTCACACTCGGGTGTATCACGGCATCAGGATGTATTATGGCGGTTTGATGTATCATTTTTATTTGTATATTTTAATTATCTTTTTTTACAATACTTGCTAACATAACTCCTTCACACACTAAGTTATTCCCTACAAATCCTTCTCCTCTCATCTTTGCTATTCCACGTCTAATGGGAGCTAAAAGCTCACATCTAATCACAAGGGTATCGCCAGGCTGCACCATTTTTCTAAATCTAAACTCATCTACTCCTAAAAAATAAGTCCAATAGTTTTCAGGATCGGGAACGCTGTTAAGAACTAATATTCCTCCGATTTGAGCCATAGATTCTATTTGAAGCACACCAGGAAATACCGGATTTCCTGGAAAATGTCCTTGAAAAAAATATTCATTAAAGGTGATATTTTTAATACCTATTACCCATTTTTCATCTAAATGAAAAATTTTATCTATGAGCAAAAAGGGATATCTATGAGGTAGTATTTTACCTATCTGAGCGCTGTCTAATATGGGAGTATTTTTGGGGTTATAAGATGGAACGGTAATAGTATCCTGGAGAGCTTTTTTAATTTTCTTTGCAAGAGCGGTATTAGCCGCATGACCTGGCTTTGCAGCTAATATCTGTGCTTTTATTGGTTTTCCTATCAATGCCAAATCTCCCATAACATCTAATAATTTATGTCTTGCGAATTCATTTTTAAATCGTAACGCTACATTATTTAAGATACCTTCTTGGGTTACTTCTAAATTTTTTATATGAAAAAGTGTTTTTATGCTTTCTAATACCTCTGGTTTTACGGGTTTATCTACAATAACAATCGCATTGTTCAGATCACCACCCTTGATGAGATTATGTTTCAAAAGCATCTCTACTTCGTGTAAAAAACAAAAGGTTCTACAAGGTGCTATCTCTGTTTTGAAGTCTTTTATACTGTTTAAAACGGCATGTTGATTTCCTAAAACAGAACTATTATAATCTATCATCACTGTTATTTTGTATTCATCGGCGGGCAATGCCGTTATCTCAATATCCTTGCTATCGTCCCTGTATGAAATACTTTTGGGCAATTCATAATATATTTTGGAAACGTTTTGTGTTTCTACTCCTACCCTTTCTATTAATTCAACGAATGGATAAGCACTTCCGTCTAATATCGGTATTTCAGGAGCATCTATTTCTATCAGAGCATTATCTACCTCCATTCCAAAGAGAGCCGCCAGAATATGCTCTGTGGTTATTACTTTTGCTCCGTTTTTTTCTAAAGTAGTGCTTCTAGATGTTTCTACCACTAAATCTGCATCTGCTTCTATAATGGGTTTATTCGCTAAATCTATTCGTTGAAATTTTATTCCATAATTTGGGGCAGCGGGAGATATTGTTACATTTGCTACAATCCCCGTATGTAGACCAACTCCCGAAATACTTATTTTCCCTTTTACAGTTTGTTGTTTTTGATTCATGGAAATGAAAATATGTTTAATAATAATGAGTATAATGTAATTGCTAAATATATAACTCCGCTTCTGATTCATCGCTGAATAAATAATAAACAACATATTAATAAGACAATATATTCAGCAGAATCCCCCCACTTTTCTTATAAAAAGAAAAAGTAATAAATAAAATGATAATATAGAAAAACAAGAAAAACTCTTTAAAATACTTCAAAATTATACTATTACTTTCTTATATATAATAAAAATGAATAAATATATTTTTTTCCTCTTCTTTTCTTTCTTTCTTTCTATTTTTCAAAGCTGCACCAGCGATGAAATAATAAACTCTTACTATGAGGTACCAACAGGAGTATGGAAAAAAGAAAACATAGTATCATTTCCTTTTTTTGTCCAAGATACTTCTGTAGCTTATAAAATCATACCAAAAATAATAATCCATAAAAATTATTATTATTCCAATCTGTTTTTAAAGTATAAAATAACAGATTCCCTTGGAAATAATATCTATTCGGAAGTGTGGGAGCATTTTTTATTTGATGATCAGACAGGTAAGCCAATCGGTTCAGGTATTTCTAATGCTTATTCCTATTCCTTTATGGTTATAGAAAACAAAAAGTTTGAAAAAAAAGGTACTTACTCTTTCACTATCCAACATTTTATGTCCGAAAATGATATTCCAGAAGTACAGGCATTAGGACTATCTGTAAAAAAAAATTCTTAATGAGTTTGCAAACAGAAAAATATGAATGTTTTAGAGATCTTTGCAGTATTTTTTGGGGTTATCAGCGTTTGGTTCGCCAAAAAAAAAAATGTATACGTATATCCTACGGGATTGATAAACACTTCCATTTACGTGTATATCTGTTTTTCAGCAAAACTCTACGCAGATATGACTATCAATATGTACTATGTGGTGATGAGTATATATGGGTGGGTTCTTTGGAGTAAAAAAACACAAAGACAGAACGGAACCCTTGCTATTACACACAATACAAAGATAGAAAATATCAAAAGTATTTTTTTTGCTTTTATATCTTTTGTTCTGTTATTTTTTATTTTGGAAAAATATACGGATAGTGATGTTCCTTTTTTGGATAGCATAACCACCTCTCTTTTTTTTGTAGCAATGTGGCTCATGGCAAAAAAAAAAATAGAACATTGGATTTTTTGGATAGTAGGGGATATTATAGTTATTCCTTTATTCTTTTATAAAGAACTCTATTTTACTTCTTTTCAATATATAATATTTACTTGTATAGCTTTTTTAGGATTATGGGAATGGAGAAAAAGTATAAAATTGCCATATTAGGAGCAGAATCTACGGGAAAAACTACTCTCTGCCAAGTATTAGTAAAAAAGTATAATCTCTTATTTTTTGTCCCCGAATTCGCACGCTCTTATTTGCACAACAAAGGATCGCACTACTATTACACAGAAGCCGACTTGCTGTATATTGCTGAAAATCAACAGGTAATAGAAAACTTTTTTTTTGAACACACAACGGATAGATTTTTATTCTGTGATACTACTCTTCTTACTATTCAAATATGGTCGGAGTATAAGTATGGCTACTGTGCGGATACTATAAAAAAGAGAGTAAGAGAAAATAAATATGATTTTTTTTTTATAACGGAAAGTGATTTTCCATGGGAACCGGATCCCCTGAGAGAAAACCCGTATATGAGAGAGGGTATAAATGATACTTACAAAAGAACACTTACCGATATGGGATTTTCTTACCATTCTCTTTATGGAAGTATAGAAGAACGGCTCCACAAAGTTTCCCAAGTAATAAACCATATCTTATAAGGGGTAAGGAGAAACATTAAAATATTTTTACAGTGAGTTCAAATGTCCCAAATTAAAATATAAAATACTGATGGGTATCACTTTACTAATAATTCGAAAAACTTCCCCTCATGTTTGATGATCAACAGTTATTTTGGAGGACTAATATAATAAACTTTCTAAAAAATCTATCTCACGAGTGTTTTGAATTTGAATATATATATCTTTCGGTGCGAACTATCTTCTACCAATAAATCTACCTGAACAAATGTATCAAACTTATGTGTTTGATTCGTCTAATTCTCCATGAGAGTTAGTATTTTTATACCATCATCTTCTAATAAAGCAGATAAAAAAACCTCTAATATATCAAAGTTTTCCTTATCTCTCCCGAGAGTTTTCATCGCCCACAATCAAAACGAATCAATCATTTACTCATAGTTTTATTTTTTGTATGAATGAATATCTAATGAAGTCCCCTTATAAAAAAATAATTGTCATGCTCCATAAAAGTTTTTTAACCCCATTACAAAACATGACAACTATCTGATGACTATTCTTTTTTGGATTCTTTTTTATTCGTTTTTTTTATTACCGTTATATTATCTCCATTTTTTAACTTTTTAGATAATATAAGAAAAGGTCCCGTGATGATTTCATCACCTTCTTTCAGTCCTTCTATTATTTCAATATTTTCAAAATCACTAATACCTGTTTTTATAGAAATCATTTTGGCTACATTATTCTCATTCTTAAAGATGACCTGTTGAAGATCTGATAATACTACTTCTGATGTAGATTCTTCAGTTTTTTCTATATTTTCTTCTACAGATGTGCTATCTCCTGGATTCCGAGTGGTCACAGCAGAAAGAGGAACGGATAGAATATTTTGTTTTTTTTCGGTAATGATATCTACTGTGGCAGTCATTCCTGGACGTAACGGATATTTAATGCCATTTTTTACCAAATCTTGAAAAGATTCGTTAAGTATTTTGATATGTACTTCAAATTCTGTTACTGCATCGGCGGTAATTTTTGTTTTAGCAGTGTTAGCTATCTGGGTTACTACCCCTAAAAACTTTTTATTGAGATGACTATAACTATCTAAATCTATTTGAACGCTATCATGTATATTCACTCTTACTATATCGTTTTCATTTACATCAACACGGACTTCCATTTCGTTTAAGTCGGCTATTCTGAGCATTTCTGTACCTGCCATTTGGGAAGTACCAACCACTCTTTCTCCTTGCTCTACGTTTAATTTAGAAATAATCCCATTGGATGGGGAACGAACTGTGGTTCTTCTCAGATTTTCATTCGCCTCGTCTACAGATGCTTGAATACTTTGAACTACATATTTGGCTGATTCTACTGATTGCTCGGCTGATTTTATATCATGGATTGCTATGTTATAATTGGATACCGCTGTTTCCCAATCAGATTCCGATATCACCTTTTCTTTATACAGCTTTTCTTGTCTTTTGTATTCTTGTTCTAAGCGAGTAAAGGAAGATTTGGATCTGTCTAAACGTGCTTCTGCGTCTGACAAATTCGCCTTCTGCTGATTTAGGTTTGCTACTACTCTTTCTAAAGCGGATTGAAAATTATCAGGTCTAATTTTTATGAGCAGTTTTCCAGGTATTACTTCCTCTCCTTCTTCTACTAAAAGTTCTACGATTTCCCCAGCCACATCAGGAGTAATTTTTATTTCTTTTATAGGGTAGACCGTTCCCGATGCACTTACTTTTTCTTCTATGCTTTTGCTCTCTACTTTACTAGTATGAACTTTTATTTCTTCTTTTTTTCCAATCCAGCCCAACCACTTTGCTCCTATAACTAAAATAATTACTACCCCTAATGATATAACTGCTATTTTTACAGTTGGATTTTTACTTTTCTTTTTTTTTATCATTTTATTTTTTTTTTATCATTTTATTTT
>JASGCU010000004.1:0-30383 GCA_030053935.1 Chitinophagaceae bacterium | reverse complement strand
TTTTTTTTTATCATTTTATTTTTTTTTTATCATTTTATTTTCTTTTATAATGTATTGATTTTTTATAGAATATATAAATAATACTTTTTTCTCAAATATATACAATTTTTATCAAAAATATAATATAAATATTTTTTTATCATTTATATACATAAAAATATAAAAATGAATCCATTCCGAACATTCGCTTTTGATATATTTATAATTTTACAACTATTTGATTATCAATAGTTTTAATTCTCGATATTTTTGATTTTTGTGAAAACGACTTTTTCAAGCGGACTCAATTATTTATTTTGCTTATTTTAGTAATAAAGTAAGCAAATTTTATTTTTATTTTAATATAATGAGTCATACAATGATTCGTTTTGATAGAAATGAGTAGATTTTTTTTAATTTAACTTCGCAAGGGTCTTTTTTTTATCATACTCATTTGTATTAATAATTATGATTATATATACTTGCTTGCATTTTAATTTTGAGTTTACTCCGAAAAATTACTTTTCCGAGAATTTTATTGTATTTTATAACATATTTACATAATTATAACCCTTTTTTATTAACAAAGTCATTTAAAAAATTGTATGAATAAAATATATATAATAGGTATTCTATTTTTTTGTAGTTGTGGAGTTCAAAAACCTATACAGAATAGCGGTGATGCATCAACAAAAAAAGAAACTGCACCGAATAACAGTATTCAAACCAAATATAACAATCTCACATTAGCAGATTATTTGAGAAACCTACCTGGGATACAAGTAACTAATAGTGCTGGGAGTATCAATGTTTCGGTTCGTGGGCAGTTAAGTTTTTCGGGAGATACATCGCCTATTTTTGTGGTGAATGGGGCATTGGTAGGAACAAATTATGAAGAAGCAGTAAGGTGGGTAGATGTAAATGATATGAAGTCCATACAATTTATGAACGGAACAGAAGCCATGCAACTCTATGGAATACGTGCTACTAATGGTGCTGTCATTATTCAATTAAAAAAATGAAAAATAATACAATACAATGTTAATAACAGATTTATTTAATAGCCAAATTTCTGATAGCTCATTTCCTTTAAAATATGTAAATGGAAATAGTATGAAAGTAAATGCAAATAATCTGCTAGACCAATACTTCACAAAAGAGAGTATTGCTGCAGCATTGTATAAAAAAACTTGTTCCATAATTTTACAATATGAAAATAATTTAGAACATTTTCAATGGATTGAACCAAGTGCAGGGAATGGAGTTTTTTTTAACTTATTACCTCAGAATAAGAGAATTGGAATAGATATGAAACCAATGAATAGTGAAATTATTCCATCCGACTATTTACAATATACATTACCTACCAATAAAAAAAATATTGTGATAGGTAATCCTCCTTTTGGGCATAGAGGCGTTATGGCTTTAAACTTTATCAATCATTCTCAAAATGCCGATTATGTTTGTTTTATTCTCCCAATGTTTTTTGAAAGCAAAGGAAAAGGTTCTATAAAATACAGAATAAAGGGATTCCATCTCATTCACTCAGAAAGATTACAACACAATTCCTTTTATAACCCCGTCAATAATAAAAACGTAGATGTAAAATGTGTTTTTCAGATTTGGAGTAAAAATCATACAGCCAAAAACGAAGAGTTTAGTTGGTATAATAACAGAACTAACGAACCTTTTGGGGAAATAGTAAAGGTGTATACTGTTTCATTGGCAAAAAAAAGAGAATGTGGCAAAAAATGGATTTTTGAAGAAAAGGCAGATTGTTATATCTCTTCCACTTTTCATAATACTATTTCCATAGTGAATACATTTGAAGAGGTGAAGTATAAATCAGGAGTTGCCATTGTATTTACCACAAAAGATGAAAAAATGAAACACAATGTAATGGAACTTTTGAAAAACACAGATTGGGGAAAGTATGGAAGTTTAGCAACGAATGCTTGCTACCATATTGGAAAATCCAATATTTTTCAAGTATTGAAAGATAATGAACATGTATTACCATAAAAAACATATAATATTTAGTAAAAAAAATAAACATAATAATTAAAAATGAAAAATAGATTTTTTATAGTATTAGGATTGGTAAGTATAATGTATGAGGGCATGTGCCAACAAGGTATCCTTCCATCCCCTAAAAGAACAGAAGGTGAAGGACCTTTTAGTCAGCTTATTATTAGAGGAGGGATTCTTATCAATGGAACAGGGGCACCGCCTATTGGTCCGGTAGATATTGTTATAGAACAAAATAGGATAAAAGAAATAAAGGTAGTAGGATATCCGGGAGTAGCTATAGATTCTACAAAGCGTCCTAAAGCAAAAGATGGAGCAAAGATTATAGATGCAACGGGAATGTATATTTTACCGGGTTTTATAGATATGCATGCCCATATAGGAGGGAGTTCTCAGGGAACCCCTGCCGAATACGTTTTTAAATTATGGATGGCACATGGGGTTACTACCGTTCGGGATCCTTCTTGTGGAAATGGATTAGAATGGGTTTTAGACCATAAACAAAAAAGTATAAGAAATGAAATAACTGCTCCACGTATTTTTGCGTACACAGCTTTTGGAATGGGGAAAAAGGAAGGAATAAATTCTCCCGAAGAAGCAAGGATTTGGGTTCAAGAAAATGCAAAGAAAGGAGCCGATGGTATAAAGTTCTTTGGAGCTCATCCCGACATTATGAAAACAGCCATTATGGAAAATAAAAAATTAGGTCTCAGGTCATGTTGTCACCATGCCCAAATGGACGTAGCAAGAGCGAATGTATTACAAACAGCAAGCTGGGGATTAACCAGTATGGAGCATTGGTATGGACTTCCCGAAGCACTTTTTACACAGCAAACCATTCAGAATTATAGATTAGATTATAATTATCAAGATGAACAGATGCGTTTTGGAGAAGCAGGAAAACTTTGGAAACAAGCCGCAGCTCCTTTTACAGATAAATGGAATTCTGTTATGGACTCCCTCATAAAATTAGATTTTGTATTAGACCCTACTTTTAATATATACGAAGCAAATAGAGACCTTATGCGAGCAAGAACTGCTGAATGGCATCAAGAATATACACTTCCATCTCTTTGGAAGTTTTATCAGCCCAGCAAAATATCTCATGGTTCTTATTGGCATTTTTGGGGAACAGAAGAAGAACTAATATGGAAAGACAATTATAAACTTTGGATGGCCTTCATAAACGAGTATAAAAACAGAGGTGGTATAGTAACCACGGGTTCTGATTCGGGCTTTATATTCCAACTCTATGGATTTGCTTATATCAGAGAATTCGAACTTTTGAGAGAAGCGGGCTTTCATCCCTTAGAAATTATCAGATCCGCTACTCTTTACGGTGCCAAAGCATTGGGTATGGAAAAAGAAATAGGATCCATAGAAGTAGGAAAATTAGCAGATTTAATGATTATAAATGAAAATCCTCTTCAAAATTTACAAGTTTTGTATGGAACAGGAGCAATTAAACTTACCAATGATAACAAAGTAACCCGAGCAGGAGGAGTCAAATATACCATAAAAGACGGTGTCATTTTTGATGCAAAAAAACTCCTCTCCGATGTCCGACAAATGGTAAAAAAAGCAAAAGAAATATCAGGAGAATTAAAACAACCCGGCGTAGAATAAAGAATTATGAGCAGAACGCTAAAAGATTATATACTACTCCATTTTATAGTATTTCTGTGGGGCTTTACTGCTGTCATAGGGTTATTTATAAACATTCCCGCATTTGAATTAGTATTTTATAGAACTCTCATTGCCTCTCTATGCCTGGCTCCCATAGTGTTTTTTTTTCAAAAAAAAGAAACAATAGAACCAAGAACTCTTTGGGAATTAATGCTCACAGGTTTTTTTATACAAATCCACTGGACGCTGTTTTTTGCTTCGGCAAGAGTATCCACAGCTTCTATTTCTTTGGTAGGATTGTCCACTATAACTTTTTGGACCAGCATACTAGAACCTATATTTAGAGGGTATAAAATAAAAAAATTAGATGTGTTTTTAGGAATCATAACTATAGTCGGTATAGTAATAATTTTTAAAGTAGAGTTTCAATACACATTAGGATTAATACTCGCCATTTTATCCGCTCTCTTCGGTGCTTGTTTTACTGTTCTGAATACAAAACTTTCCCATAAACATCACTATTACATTATCACGTTTTATGAACTTGCTGCTGCATGCCTTAGTAGTATTATCCTTATGCCTTTTTATTCTTATTTTTTTACAGAAGACGGTATTCATTTGAATATCACATTATCAGATTTTTTATGGCTACTGGTACTTGCTTTAGTTTGTTCTGTGTATGCTTTTTCTGTAGAAGTGAAACTTATACAACGTCTCTCTGCTTTTACTATAAACCTTATTGTAAATTTAGAACCACTCTATGGAATAATTTTGGCAGTATTAGTATTTGGCGATAAAGAAAAAATGAACGAAGATTTTTACTTGGGCGGAGCTATTATACTTTCTGCTGTATTAGCATATCCATTTCTGAGAAATTATTCAAACAAAATGAAACAATAAAAATACCTAATGCACAATATAGACATAACAAACAACATCTCCGACTCTCTCCATAGTTTTTTTTTGAACAATACCTTTTCACAAAAAATTATTTTGATGGATAGCAATACTGCTCTGCATTGCTTTCCTCTATTGCCTGTAGAAATAAAAAATACCTCTCATACTATCATTATTGAAAGCGGAGAAAAAGAAAAAAATATACATACCTGCCAATATATTTGGGAGCAAATGACCCATCATCAATTAGATAGAAAGGCATTGATGATATTGCTCGGAGGCGGAGTTATTGGGGATATGGGTGGATTTTGTGCGGCTACTTATAAAAGAGGCATCGCTTTTATTACCATTCCTACTACTCTTTTATCTCAAGTAGATGCAAGTATAGGAGGCAAATTAGGAATAGATTTTCAAGGACTAAAAAATCATATCGGCTTATTTACAAACCCAATTAAGACATTTATACACTCCGAATTTTTGAAAACACTTCCAAAGCGAGAACTCCACTCGGGCTTTGCAGAAGTTATCAAACATACCCTTATTGCCGACAAAAAATATTGGAATGAAATAACACAAAATACATTAGAGACACAAAATTGGGAAAAAAATATACAAAACTCTCTCGCTATCAAGTCCGAGATAGTAACAAAAGACCCACACGAACAAAATTATAGAAAAATATTAAATTTTGGACACACTATTGGACATGCCTTAGAGTCCGCTTATTTAAAAACAAACACTCCTCTGCTCCACGGGGAAGCAATAGCAATAGGTATGGTTTTGGAAGCATTCATTTCTTTCAAAAAATGTGGATTACCCCGAACAGAATTTTTAGAAATTTTTAAGTATATACAGCAAACTTTCCCTCTGTCCCCCATAGAAGCATCTCTCAAAAATAAAATATTTCCTTATATACTCCAAGATAAAAAGAATACAAACAATAATATTCAAGCATCTCTTTTGCTACAAATAGGCAAAGCTGTTTTTGATATACCCATCACTTTCCAAGACATAGAAAGCTCCATAGAATATTATAATGCTTTCCGTCCTCATTAACTTTGGAAATTTTTTTTTATAATCAAATCAGACAATAATAAAAAAACACGTTTGAAAACGTACTCTCTGTTAATTATAATGCCAGATTATTTATAAAGAACAAAAACACAGAGAGTGACTTTTATTATAAAATTCATTTTTTTATTGTTAAAAATCATAAAAAATTACGAATGAAAGAGATTTTATATTTTCAAATTATATTGAAAAATATTCAAAAAATAATGCGGTTTCATACCATTATTTTTTATTTACGTAATAAATTTCTATTTTACTGTGTTATCAACAAGAAAAGGGAAACGCATTTTGTTTAATAAACATAATATATGTATGTTGCTAAAACTATAAAAAATTAAGTATGGATCTAGTAATAATAGTTGTATTAATAACATCTTTTTTAATATGTTTCATATTAACGCCTGTTGTTATTTATTTTTTTGTAAAAAATAATATAATAGATAGTCCGGGCGGGAGAAAGATACATAAAGAAAATACTCCTTCTATGGGGGGGATATGTATTGTGTTTGGGGCATTGTTTAGTGTTATTTTATGGGTTGGGCTAAAGCAATTGACAGATATAAGGATGCTTATCTTTTCAGTATTAATTATTTTCATTGTGGGTTTACGCGACGATATAGTAAACTTATCTGCCAAGCAAAAACTTTTAGGGCAAGTATGCGCCGCACTCTTGGTGACCATATATGGAAAAATTTACATCACTTCTTTGGGTGGCTTTATAGGTATTTATGATATTCCTTTATACGTTTCTATACTGCTTTCTACGTTTATAATAATAAGCATTACCAATGCTTTTAATTTAATAGACGGTATAGATGGTCTATCAGGAGGATTCAGTATTGTATCTTTTTTATTTTTTGGGATATGGTTTTATTTGAACGAAAAATATATTTATTCTCTTTTTACCTTTTCGTTTATTGGAGCGGTTATGGGGTTTATGATATATAATTGGAATCCCGCCAAGATATTTATGGGCGATACGGGAGCTCTCTCGTTGGGATTCTTACTGAGTGTCTTCTCTATTATTTTTATAGAATTGAATAATTCTCTTCCATTTCATCATATTTATAAGTTTGAAAGCTCAATTGGGAGTGCAATAGGTATCGTTTTTTTACCTATTTTAGATACCACAAGGGTTTTTATAAAGAGAATACTAAAAGGAAAATCACCTTTAAAGCCAGACAAAGGGCACATGCATCATTTTTTAACGAGAATTGGATATTCGCATGGGTATACCACCTGTATTCTCTTAACTTTTAATATAACAGTGATATTTTTTATTATTTTTTTTAAAAACTATAGTGATGCTTGGATTCTTTCTTTTTTAGGGGGGGTAGGAATACTATTCAGTGCTTTATTAGGAAAAATAACCCGTATGAAAATGCAAAAAAAAAACATTTAAAAACTTGAATCCACTCTGAAAAACCATTTTTACAAAAAATATTGAGTTTTAAAACTATTGATAATCAAACATTTATAAAATTATAAATGTATCAAAAATAACTTTTCAGCAAGGATTCAAAACTTAAAAAACAAAAAATAAACAACAATATAATTTAACAAATGAGTAATAGTAATTACATAATATGGACAGTTCAGGAAAAATAATACAAATCATAGGTCCGGTAGTAGATGTGGTTTTTGAGAAACGTAATCTTCCTAATATTTTAGATGCATTACAGGTGACAAAAGAGAATAATCAAAAAGTTGTTTTAGAAGTTCAGCAACATTTGGGAGAAGATAGAGTGAGAACAATATCTATGGACTCTACAGATGGAATGCGAAGAGGTATGAAAGTAGAGTATTTGGGAGGTCCAATTTCCATGCCTATTGGAGAAGACATAAAAGGACGGCTTTTTAATGTAGTTGGAGAAGCAATAGATGGAATAAAACAACCAGAAGGTAAAAAACGTCTTCCTATCCATAGGGATCCACCCGATTTTGACCAGCTTACTACCAGCACAGAAGTACTATATACAGGTATAAAAGTAATAGATTTAATAGAGCCTTATGCAAAAGGAGGAAAAACAGGACTTTTTGGGGGAGCGGGAGTTGGGAAGACGGTTCTTATCCAAGAGCTTATTAACAATATAGCAAAAGCAAATTCAGGACTTTCGGTTTTTGCAGGAGTAGGTGAAAGAACTCGTGAAGGAAACGATTTATTGAGAGAAATGATAGAATCAGGAATAGTAAATTATGGAAAAGATTTCGAACATGCCTTTCAAGAAAAAGGAGAATGGGATTTGTCAAAAGTAAATATGGATAATCTCAAAGATTCAAAAGTAACCTTTGTTTTTGGACAGATGAATGAACCACCTGGAGCCCGTGCTCGTGTAGCTCTTTCCGGATTAACCCTTTCAGAATATTTTAGAGATGGAGATGGGGAAGGGAAAGGTAGAGATATTTTATTTTTTATAGATAATATATTTCGTTTTACGCAAGCAGGTTCAGAAGTATCAGCTCTTTTAGGAAGAATGCCTTCAGCAGTAGGGTATCAACCAACACTCGCAACCGAAATGGGAGCTATGCAAGAAAGAATTACTTCTACTAAAAGAGGATCTATTACTTCTGTGCAAGCGGTTTATGTGCCTGCGGATGACCTTACTGACCCTGCTCCTGCTACAGCTTTTAGCCACTTTGATGCTACAACTGTTCTTTCTAGAAAAATTTCTGAATTAGGAATATACCCCGCAGTAGATCCCTTAGATTCTACCTCTCGTATACTTACTGCTGATATTGTCGGAGAAGAACACTATACTTGCGCTCAAAAAGTTAAAATGATTCTCCAAAGATACAAAGATCTCCAAGACATCATAGCAATTTTAGGTATGGATGAACTATCAGAAGAAGATAAAATGACAGTATATAGAGCGAGAAAAGTGCAAAGATTCCTTTCCCAACCATTTCACGTAGCAGAACAGTTCACCAATATCAAAGGACAGTGGGTGGATATAAAAGATACCATTAAAGGGTTTAATATGATATTAAACGGAGAAATGGATCATATACCTGAACCCGCATTTAACCTCAAGGGAACTATTGAGCAAGTAATAGAACATGGAGAAAAAATTCTCATGGAAACAAGAAAATAAAACCCCTTCAACAACATGTGGAATGGTTTGTGAATACTCTTTATTATCACAAATCATTCCTTTCTTTTTATTAAAATTCTGCTCCATACCAATAGTAACAACAAACAAAAGAAAACATGACCTCTATAGAAACAGAAAACAAACAAAATATTTACCCCCTTATTTACCATATAAAAGAAAATATAAGGTTAGGTTTTCCTATCATAGTAACAGAGTTAGGAACAGTCATCATCCTTATATCTGCAAGTATAATGATAGGGCAGTTTGGAGGTTCTGATGACTTAGCAAGTTTAAGTTTAGGAAATAATATATTTTCACTTGCTTTTGCTTTTGCAGTAGGTGCTTCTTATGCAATTACTATATTTACCTCTCATTTATTTACTCAAAAAAACAGAAGGTATTCTCAAACAAACACAGAAAAATTAAAGGACTTATTAAAGCATGGGCTTATTTTTAATCTTGTTATTGGGGTTATTCTTTTAGGATTCCTTTTGTGCATAGTGGGTTTACTAGATTTTATGCGTCATGAAGAATCTGTTTTAATAAATGCAAAAAACTATTTAAAACTTATAAGTTTTTCGATCATTCCTTTACTTATTTTTAGAACATTTTCTCAGTTTGTCGATGGAATCGGAAAAACAAACCTTTCTATGATAGTTGTTATTATAGGAAGTATTTTAAATATTATATCTAATTATCTTTTTATATTTGGAAATTTTGGTTTTCCACAAATGGGAATTAATGCTCCCGCCTTATCATTTATCATCACACAAGTTTTTATGGCAATGGTGATGGGACTGTTATTATTTAAATTACCTTCTCTCAAGATATATACTGAAAGAATGGCTTTAGGAGATCTTTTTAAAGATTATTCCCTTACTATTTTTATAAATCTTTTTAAAGTAGGAGTCCCATCGGGATTAAATTTTATATTTGAAATAATGATGTTTTCTGTAGCAGCTGTAATGATTGGATACATAGGATATGACCAGTTAGCAGCACATCAAATAGCATATTCTGTAGTTCATTTTAATTACGTTTTAGGATTAGGGATAGCAAATGTAACTATAATAAAAGTTGGGCATTATTTGGGAAAAGAAGAATATTATAACATTAGAAAATCTATTGCTGCATCTCGAATAATCACTTTATCTTTTGCCTCTATTGTAAGTATGTTTTCTTTTTTTTTCAACCATCAAATTATTCATATTTTTAGCACAAAGGAAACGGTAGATAAAATAGCTTTAAATCTTTTGCTTATAGGTATCTTTCAACAATTAGTAGATGCCCTTCAAATAACTTCTTTAGGTTCTCTCCGTGGATTTAAGAACACTCGATATCCTCTTGTCATCATTTGTATTGGTTATTTTGCCATTTCTTTCCCTGTATGTTATTTTTTGAGTTTTTATTTAGATTATGGAGTAGAAGGAATATGGATAGGGCTTTTCTTAGGAATGGCATTTTGTGGTGTTTGTTTTATTTTTAAAGTGGAATCACTCTGTAATTACTACATAAAAAAAAACATAAAACACCAAATGTATCTTAATTTATTACGAATAAATAAAAAAAATTAAACCATCTTCTGTCTACAATGCTTTCTAATATAATACACTTTTCTGTTCACAATAAGCTTATAATAGCATTTGGAACTCTTTTTTTAATTGTTCTTGGAATCCATGAAATAACAAAATTTCCCATAGATGCCGTTCCTGATATTACCAATAACCAAGTACAAGTGATCACCGTAGCTCCTTCTTTCGGAGCAACTGACATAGAACGCCTCGTTACATTTCCCATAGAACAAGCAACAACAAATATAGCAGGGCTAAAAGAAATACGAAGCTTTTCTCGTTTCGGACTTTCTTTGGTAACAATAGTATTTCATGACGATATAGATATATATTGGGCGAGACAACAAATAGCAGAACGTCTTCAAAAAATACAATCTCAAATTCCCCGAGAAATAGGAACTCCCGAAATAGGACCTCTTTCCACAGGACTGAGCGAAATATATCAATACATAGTGCGAACAAAACCTGGTTATGAAAAAAAATATACTATTACCGACTTGAGAAGTATCCAAGATTGGATAATAAAAAGATATTTAAACGGCACACCAGGAGTAGCAGAAATAAGTAGTTTTGGCGGAAAACTCAAACAGTATTCTGTCAGTATAAATACCCATAAACTGTATGCTCATAACCTTACTATCTACGAGGTCCTTTCTGCAATGGAAAAAAATAACCAAAATACAGGTGGAGCTTACATAGAAAAAGATAAAACAGCCCTCTTTATTAAAACAGAAGGTCTCCTCAAAAATAAAGAAGATATAGAAAAAATCATCATAAAATTTTCTCAAGACAACAATCCCATATTTATTAAAGATGTTGCCGATGTAGAA
Source organism: Chitinophagaceae bacterium (assembly GCA_030053935.1). Lineage (NCBI taxonomy): Bacteria > Pseudomonadati > Bacteroidota > Chitinophagia > Chitinophagales > Chitinophagaceae > Chitinophagaceae bacterium. The sequence goes on along the minus strand of JASGCU010000004.1, from coordinate 19,289 downwards.
ATAGGGTACGCAACCCGATACGGTGCTCTTTGCTACAATGACCAAGGAGAAGTTGCCGGAGGAATAGTTCTCATGCTCAAAGGCGCTAATAGTAACGACGTTATCAAACAAGTAAAAAAAAGAATTGGAGAAATAGAAAAAAACTTACCGGAAGGAATAGTTATAGAACCATTCTTAGACAGAACAAAATTGATATATAATGCCATTAATACCGTTTTAAAAAACCTCGCTGAAGCAGCATGTATTGTAGTACTGATACTCATTTTTTTCTTGGGTGATTTGAAAGCTTCCCTTATAGTTGCATCTATAATCCCCCTCTCCATGCTTTTTGCCATTATTCTTATGAATGCCTTTGGTGTAAGCGGAAATCTTATGAGCTTAGGAGCATTAGACTTCGGGCTTATCATAGATGGGGCAGTTATTATCGTAGAATCCGTAATGCACCAACTCGCCAAAAATAACATATACTCCTTCCCTCATCAATATTCCCAACCTCAAATGGATGACACCGTAAAACACTCTACTACTAAAATGATGAACTCCGCCGTATTCGGACAAATTATTATTCTTGTAGTATATCTCCCTATTTTTACTCTCCAAGGAATAGAAGGAAAAATGTTTAAACCCATGGCGGAGACCATCGCCTTTGCATTATTAGGTGCCTTTATTCTTTCCCTTACTTATATACCTATGGTAACGGCACTTTTTCTCAATAAAAAATCACAAAAAAACACCCATTTTTCTATTAAAATAATGCATACCATAGAAAATATATATCAAAAATGTCTCACAAAAGCCATCCGATTCCAAAAAACATCTCTTGCCCTTACTATTACGCTCTTCATTACATCTCTTATAATACTGAACCAATTAGGAAGTGAATTTGTTCCCGTATTAGAAGAAGGAGATTTTGCTGTTGATACCCGAGTATTAAAAGGAAGTAACCTGACTACCACCATTGAAAGCACTCAAAAAGCAGCTAAACTCTTAAAAAATACTTTCCCCGAAATTGAAAAAATTGTCACAAAAATAGGAAGTGCTGAAATACCCACTGACCCAATGCCCTTAGAAGCATCGGATATGATGGTTATTCTCAAAGACAAAGATAAGTGGACTTCTGCAAATACCTTTGATGAACTTGCTGAAAAAATGAGTCAAACATTGCAACAGATACCAGGAGTTACTTTTGGGTTTCAATATCCCGTGCAAATGCGATTCAATGAACTCATAAGCGGTGCAAAACAAGATGTCGTCTGTAAAATATTCGGAGAAAATATAGATACTCTCAATCTCTACGCCGAAAAAATAAGCACTGTAATAAATACTATACACGGAACACGCGATGTCTTTATAGAACCCATCACCGGAGTACCACAAATAGTTATTGAATACAATAGAAATAGTATTGCACAATATAATATGAGCATTGCCGATGTGAATACAATAATAAATATAGCATTTGCAGGACAAATTGTGGGAAGTATATACGAAGACGAAAAGAGATACGACCTTGTCTTAAGACTTCATACAGAACAAAGAAAAGAAATAGAGGATATTCAAAATATTCTAATACCCATGCCTAACGGAACTCAAATCCCTCTACGACAAATAGCAAATGTGACCTTCAAAAATTCTGTCAATCAAATCCAAAGGGAAGATGCTAAAAGACGTACCACCGTAGCATTCAATACTCAAGAACGAGACATACAATCTATAGTAGACGAACTCAAACAAAAAATAAATGCAGATATCAAACTCCCTACGGGATATTACATCGTCTATGGAGGAACTTTTGAAAACCTACTTCACGCAAAAAAACGTTTATACATTGCTATACCCATTGCACTCTCTCTCATTTTTATACTCTTATTCTTTGCTTTCCGCTCCTTAAAAATGGCATCTCTCATATATTCTGCTATACCACTCTCCGTCATAGGAGGAATCTTTTTTCTGTGGATTCGTAATATGCCTTTTAGTATTTGTGCGGGAGTAGGTTTTATAGCATTATTCGGTGTAGCAGTATTAAATGGAATAGTCCTTATATCGGAATATAATTACTTAAAAGATAAGCATACAAATGTTTTGAAAAGGGTAATTATAGGTTCTAAAAACCGAATTCGTCCTATACTGATAACCGCTTCCATTGCCTCAATTGGTTTTTTACCAATGGCTTTAAGTACCAGTGCAGGAAGTGAAGTCCAACGTCCCCTTGCGACCGTCGTAATCGGCGGACTCATCATTTCTACTATGCTTACCCTTTTTATACTACCTATTTTATATACTCTCTTTGAGAAGAAAAATAAAAAGTAAACTATCGTAGGTGTTTAGTATAGAGGTTTATTGTGTAGAATTTGTTTGTAGAGTTCTATATATTTTCTTGCCACTACTGGATAGTCAAATTCTTTTACCACTTTCTCCCGAGCATTCTTACAAAGTTCATCGTGTTGATGGTGGTTTATGACCCATTTTATTCCATCACAGAGATCTTGAACATCAAAAGGTTTTGCTAAATATCCATTATATGTATGCTCTATCATGTCGCTATTTCCTCCAATATGAAAGGCTACCACAGGAGTACCGCAGGATAACGATTCTGAAATAGTTAGCGATAAATTTTCTTGTAAACTTGGGACCACTACCACATCTGCAGAGCAATATAAACTTATTAATTTTTCATCAGTAATATTATATTCAGGGAAAACATGACACTTAAATTTTAAGTGGGGAATTTCTTCTTCTTTCCCTCCAAATATAATAAGTTCTGTGTCTGTTGTGTCTAATAAACTTAACGCTTCGGCCAGCTTCAAAAATCCCTTTCTTGGATCACTTGTGCTACTCATTGCCCCAAAACAAATAAGTTTTTTATCTAAAGGAAGGCCGAGTTTTTTTCTTTCTTGTTTTTTATCAGACGGTCTAAAAAGTTTTGTATCTGTTGGATTAGGAAGATTTACTATTTTTATGTTTGGACTTTGTAAAACATTGCTTTTCTCGGCACATTCAGCAATCCACTTGCTCAAACCAATAATAGTGAGATTCTTTATTTTCAAGTAGGTATTTTTTTTTCGTTTCCATACCCATTTGCTTAAATCATTTTCTTTTTGACTATTAAGAGCAGGACATTTTCCACACTCGTTTTTGTATTTTCCACATTCTTTGTCATAATGACATCCTCCCGTGAACGCCCACATATCATGTAAACTCCATACTACCGGAACATTTATTTTTTTATAGTCTTCTATAGGGATAGTATCAAAACATACCCAGTGAAAATGCACTATATCTGGTTTTATGGCATTTATTTCTTTAATAATTGGGTGAAACGGTAGATGAGAAGTGTTAAAGAGGTATTCTTTTGTATTGTATTTGTTTAATTTTAATATACTTCTTTCTCCGCGAAGTCGTATATATCTCAATACCTTATTCAAAAAACGGTGTGGGATAAATTGTATTTCTTTCACTTTTTTATTATTACTTTTTTTATGTCGTACTAGCATCGTAGCTTCTATCCCTGCTTCTAAGAGGCATTCCTGAAATCTATAAGCTGCTCTTGCTGCTCCTCCTATTATATCATACGTGCTTATTATGAGTATTTTCATTTTTTATTTTATTCCTTCCATATAAATAGAACTCACTCCCTTATAGGAAGTTCCATCATCTTTTATATCTAAAATATAGTTATTAAAATATGGAATACTACTCGTATTAAATCTATGAATAGCTATATCCTTAAAACCTGCTTTTTCAAAGAGAGTTTGTAATGATATTTTATCATACATCCATAAATGTTTTTCTCCTATACTCGTATTTATAAATATAATATTTCTGAGATTTTTAGGGATGAGACGACGTATTATTCCGAGATATAGAAATAGAACTTTATTCTGTATAAAATTAACATTTATTTTTTGTGATTTTTTTAAGAAATTACATGTTTTAGGAATTTCGTTTTTCGGCTGAAGAAGATCTTCACCTACTCTATACAAGATATAATCTGCTAATGACTTGTTTTGTTCATTGGTTATCTTTTGATAGAGTTTCCCCATATTTCCTCCGCTCTCAACCCTTACCATTTGGTCTAAAAGTTCCAAAGTCATCCATTCATATTGTTGCTTGTAGTCCATATTTTTAGAAGCCAAATCAATCATCTTTATATATTCTTTACATACCCCTTCCAAATCGGGAACTACTATTCTTAAAATTCCTCCTTTTTTGAGTACTCTGTATACTTCAGATATAACAAAGGTTGCATCTTGAGTATGTAAATGTTCAAAGAAATGGCTACTATAAGCAACGTCAAAAGAATTGTCTTTAAAAGGAAGTCCCGAAAGAATATTTACCTTTTTTATATCTGAATTATTGGCATAAAAATCTATATTTATCCAATCTTTGTGATATCGATTACCACAGGCAATATTTAATAGTTGCATCATTTATGTTGTTTTTTTGTAAACCATTGTGTGAGTATGTCCTATAAATTTATTTTCATAAAAAAAATAAGGAAGTAACACTATATCTAATAAATGAGCCATCTTTTTTATTATCCCTCTGTATTTTGAATTTTTTGTTATTATTTCTCTTTTTTCTCTGATTATAGCAGCAAAGTGTTCAATCCTTATCGATTCCGTCCAATAATCGATAACTTCATAGTTCATTACTCTTCCAATACTTTCTAATGATTTTTTGCTATACTGATGCATGTGATGAGGAGGATAATCTAAACAACAAAAAATTTCTTGAAAATACTCCGATGCATTATTCGGGACCGAAATGAGTATATAACCTCCTGAAACCAGTTTTTTGTCACAAAAATCTAATATCCCCTTAATATCATCGACATGCTCAAAGACCTGAAACGAGCAAATAAAATCATAAATATCCTTTGGAGTATCTAGTTCTATACCTTCCTTTTTTAAGTGCTGTATACTTTTTTCACTGAGTTCACTTGCTTTTACCGAAAAATTATTTTTTATTTTTTTTAGAAAATAACCTCTTCCTGCCCCTACTTCTAAAATATTCTTTGGATTTAATTCTCCAATTTTTTTAATGGCAAATAAAAATTCTTTTTTAAGTTCTTCATAGTAATAATCCAATTCTTGAAGTATATCATAAAAATCAGAATCACCAGGTAAAGCTCTGTCAAAAGATTTAATATCACATTCTAAACATTGATATATATCAAATGAATCACTTAAAAAAAACTTAGAAACATCAAACTTATAAAAAGAGGAAACTCTTTTTACATCTATTGTTTGCAGTTTTGCCAACTTGTTACTCCCACATAGTTTACATTTATTCATTATTTTTAATTTAATGTAAGGTGCTTACTTATTATAAAAATCTTTTTTTATCTAACTATCCTTTTTATTTTATTAATCACCCTTTTTATTATAGAGGGTTTATAGAGAAATATATTTTAAGAGGTATATACATCTGCTTCTTGATTAACTTCAGACAAAGTAGAGGATTTGAAACTTGTTAATTCTCGGGTTTTCATATTTCACATACTCTTATTTTTAATGCTTCTTCTTCCGCTATAAATTTTTCTATTTGAACGTTGATACCTTTGAATATTCTTAAAATATCAGTTATCTCATCTGTTATTGAAAAATCTTTACTGATAATATATTCTTTTTCTTTGAGAATAAGAAAAAACCAAAACCTCCCGATCACGTAACATCCATATACATAGCGATTATTGTTGTTCAAAGTTTGAGCCGCCAACATTTCATCTAATACTTGCCCACGCGGGTCACCATCAGGATCTGTAGCTCTTTTATACTCATTCAGACAAAAAAAAGGCTTTTTAGGATTTCTTATCCCCGAAGCAAGCATAGCATCTATTTTTCCTTTTAACTCATATTCTTCAACCGTTACAGATAACTCTCTTTCCATAAAATATGAAAAACTTTCTCCCGGAGAAAGACTCAACATAATAAGAGGAGATATGAACTTATTCTTTAGTTCTTCCTCGTTCCAATCATCGCCGGAAATAACAAAAAAACTATTCAATCTTTCCATTATTTGGATTTCTAATTCGCTATTTGTATAAGGAAAATGTAAGATATTCTCTAATTCCGGCATTTTAAATACTTGTTTTAATCCAAAAGTATCTTCCATGAAGTCTAATTTTGCATCTTTAAATCTTAACTCTTTCATGTGTTTTTATTTTTTTTACATTTTCTGTTTTTTTTAAATGCGAATCCCTAAATAGTGAGAACTATTTAGGGATCTTCTCTGACCATGTCATGCGCAAATAATGAATCGTATAGTGTTTAATTATTCTTCTTATTTTATTAACCACCCTTTTTATTATGGAGGGTTTATAGAGAAAGTAATTTAAGGAGGTATATACATCAGCTTCTTTATTAACTTCAGACAAGGTAGGGGATTTCAAACCTGTTATTTCTACAGATCTCATATTTGCTAACTTACTCTCGGGATTATGAGTATGAGTAGCTTCTTCCGGATGAAAACCAATATTTGACACTAAATTTACATTTGGTAAAACGGACTTCTTTTTATAATACCAAAGAATAAATGTCCACAGGTAGGCCCACGAGTCTATTTTTTTTTCTTTCATAGATTGAAAAATATTTCCCCAGTAAAGTCGTTCATCTCGAGTACTAAATACATTATCTAAAAAAATATCATCCTTAATATTCCCTAATTCTACGTCATACAACTTCCATCTATCAGCCCAGGAAGCCCATCCCCAAATATGATTGTAGAATGAAAAATAATAATCTCCATCTCCTCTTTTTATACCATCTTGAAAGTTATTTCCTCCAATATGCCCAACAGACAAATCGTTTTTATATCGTAAAAGCATGGTCTCACAAAAATAAAAGAAACTTTTTACGGGCAAACAATCATCTTCCAAAATAATTCCCATCTCCTCATTCTCAAAAAACCAATCTATAGCAGAACTCACAGCATATTTACACCCAAAGTTCTTTTCTCTAAAAAGAGTTTTTACATCGCAGTTCCAATTTATATTTTGTTGGATATACTCTCTTACAGCATTCACTTTTATGTCTTCGCCTGGTCGAGATTCTCTTGCTCCGTCAGATGCTATATAGAGTTTTGAGGGCTGTATTTCTTTTATTCTCTGGAAAACCTGTTTAGTAGTATCCAGACGATTAAAAACTAAAAAAAGTATCGGTGTTTGAAACATATCTATATGGTATTTAATAATCTTGTTTCTAATATTTCTTTAAACTTTCGTAATAGAGCAATTATTTTCAGTAAATCTTCTTTTGTTTTTACTATCATAAGTATGAGATTAGCAATAAGTATTCCCTTCCATAATATAAAAAGTCCAATAATATCCTTCTACAGTGTATCGTACAGAGGACGCTTTATATTATTTAATTTTTGTAGCTATTTAGCATCTCTTTTTAACTATTAAGCAACAAAAACATTGTTGTATTATATTTCTCTTAATAAAATAATTACTTTATTGAATTATTTTCAATAAAAGTTCTTTTTCGGGAACCAAAAAACGAAAAAAGAGCTATTTTTAACCCTGTAAAGTATTGATTATCAAGGAAAAATAGATGCTAAATAATTACGTATTTTCATAACCATCGCGTCCTGCCGACATTTCTCCTTCAAAAGACGGGAAATTATTCATCCTGTAGGGGCGAAAAATTTTTAACCCCTACAGAAACGGCACGTCACAAAGGCCTGTCACCTATTACCACTCCTTCGAAAGGAAGGAATTTGTGATGGTTTTCTGATATGCTAAACAGTTACTTTTTTTTATTGGTTCTATTGTTTCTTGTGTTGCATTTTCTTTTGCTCCATCACAAGTAGATGTAAAAAACACTTTCTTTGCCTCTATATTTTGAGAAAGTGAATCTAATATTTTTTGAGTATGAATGGGTCTATTATAGGTAAAAAGTACTATTGGGGATAATTTGTTCATAGTCTATAAATAGTAGTATTTCCTGTTTTTGCAAATATTTTATAACCTCTGTTTTTTAGATATAAATAAATATCACTTTGTTCTATTATTTCTTCAATGGATAGGTAAAAATTCTTTTTATTTTGATTCAACAGATTTTTAGAACTACTAAATAGTTCTTCAACTAGTAAGATTTCCGGTTTATAAAGTTCCCAATTGTTTGATTTTAGAACCTGCAAATCTAATCCTTCTACGTCAATAGACATAAAATCTATTGGAGTATTAGGTGGTAAATATTTTGAAAGAATATTTGAGAGAGTATTTGTTGTAAGTGTTTTCTCGTCTATGATTTTATAATCGGCTAAACCATTTTTTCTCTGTGATTCTTCTTCCGAAAATGTGTTGAGAGCTGGTTCGTTAAAAATATAATACGTTAGTTTTTCTATGGTGTCAGATACCGGGCATTCTATGTTTATATCTAGAGGTCTTATTTTATCAAATATTTTCATACTCCCAGGCATGGCATCTATATTTATACCTTTCCATCCACGTAAGTAAAACAAATAGGTATTAGAAAATCTCACAGGGTGATGTGCTCCTATATCCAAATAAAACCCGGTTTTTTTATTTCCAAAACATCTATTTAAAACTAAATCTTCCCCTTCTTGGGAATAAGAAACATTTTTATATCTGTTTTCAGGAAATAATGTGTTATAAATCTTTCGTATCATTATATTCAAAGGTTATCTAATGCGTTTTTATAAATATTAACTAAAATATCGGAAAAAACAATGTCTTTTTTGATATTTATATATTTCAAGTATTCGTCGCTGTATTTATTTCCATTAAAACTATACAGGTACATAAAAATAGGATCTATATAAATAATGTCTTCCATATAACATTGGTAATAAAAACTATATATTTTTTCTCTATCAAAATCTATCTGTATTTTTTTATGTCCTTTTAATATATCAAAATACTCTTCTTTTGTACGAGCAGTATAGACAAAATTAAAATTACAATATATATTATCATACAAGGCAATAGTAGGAATGCCAAAGTAAGGCATTTCTGTTCCAATAGTTCCTCTGGCTGTAGCTATATAGGTAGGATTCAATGTTACTATATGAAGATTAGATACGGACTCATCTAATATATGAAAATGTTTTTTATTAAAGCTTTGTACCAATTCTATTGCTTGTTCTTTTGCTCCTGCGATTCCATTAGGATGAATTTTTATAAATACCTGGGTATCTGTGATAGAAGACAGGGCAGATAATGTTTCTTTTAGGTATTGGTATAGATCTCGCATCTGGAGTTCCCTGAAAAAATGAGGGGAATCATAAAAGTCATGGGCATACACCACAATATTTCTTTCTTTTTCCTGAAAAAGAGATTGTATCTTATTGTCTAAAGGGATGTTATGATATGAAGTTTGTTTCATATAAGTAGTAGCGTGGTCTATATTTCCCGAAAATCTACTTTCTAATCTTTTTTTTGCTTCTTCTAAATGTTTTTTTGGAATTTTCTTCTCGGGATTATATTTCCAATTATCCGGAGCACTTGTATTATTTTTCATCGAAAGTTTTTTTATGACATAATTATCATCAGAGGCTATAGTATACACATCTATATTCTGCTGTAAACAAAGCCTCGCTGGTATGCCATGATGGATATAAGAACTATAAGTATTTAAAAGCACCTTAACATTATGTCTTTTTAAAAAATATTTAAAGTTATAGTATACGTTTAATCCAATCTCTATGGTTCGTATTACTTCATGGTCTACTATTGCCATGGTTGGTCGGTGGAAAAACCTTAAATAGGTATCATATATAAGATCCCCTACATACACATTTTCAAATGTTATATCTAAAACCTTATCAGGGTTCAATTCTACTATAATTTTTGTGAGTTCATCCTGAATAAAATTTTGGTCATGGTATAAATCTCCATTATTAAAAATAACATCAGAACCAAAACTCTTGTGTATTTTTTCTAAATGCTTTCTTGGTCGTTGTTTTAGAGGCACATTTATTTTGGGTATTTTGAACCAATCTATAAGTACATTGTAGAAAAAAACCTCTAAATTCTTTTTTTCAGCAATAGCCTTGCTTGCTGCTGCGAATTTTATCATATATTCATAATTCTCCACTAATTGGACTAAAACTATTCCCTCGGTTTTTTCAGGAATATATTTAAAGAAGCAAAGCTCCTTTTTAAACCATCGTTGGATAACAGAACTATTTCGATATATATCCAAAACGAACCTATAAACATTATACAGAAAGAATATTTTAATAATATATTTTATTACTTTTTTAGATAAAGACATATTTTTATTTTGAGGATAATTTATACCAAGAAAACATATATTTTATAATGTAAACAATATTAAGTAATACAGATAAAAATATCTGTATTTGATGATGAATATAATTTTGAGAGTGTATAAAAATATAGTTATTCTAAAATGTAAACTTACAAAAGACCAATTTCAATTAGATTATTTTTTATTATGAGATATTTTTTACTAAACAAAATCTAAATCAAATCTATCCCCTTTTTGTAAGTCTTTTTTTGCTTTTTTACCGAGTATATCTTTCAAATATTTTGGATGTAAGCCAAATCCAGGACGAATAGAGCGTACATACTCTTCTGTTATCACTTCTCCAGCATGTATATTCTTTACTACATATAGAGAACGGGAAAAAACCCTTCCTTCTTTTTGTTTTGCGGTGAGAGAATAATTTACTTGCCCTATAGATTTTTCAGCCTCTCTGACAGTTTTCACCATTAATGTGAATTCTTCTTCATTAAGTGAAAAAGAGGCATCCGGTCCCCCAATACTTCTATCTAAAATGAAATGTTTTTCAATAACAGAAGCTCCCATAGCTACAGAAACCACAGGAACTGTTATACCTAATGTATGGTCAGATAACCCGACTTTTACCCCAAAGTCTTCTGCAAACTTTTCCATCATAATAAGATTTGATTCTTCCACTGGAGCAGGGTAAGAGGATGTACATTTTAAAAGCGTAATATCGTTATTGCCAACACTCCTACAAGTATCTACTGCAAGTTTTATATCTTCATACTCTGCTATTCCTGTGGAGATAATAACGGGTTTATTTTTTTGAGCCACATATTCAATAAGTGGAATATCTGTTATCTCGAAAGAAGCTATTTTATAAATAGGAGTATCAAGAGTTTCTAAAAAATCTACTGCCGTTTTATCAAAAGGAGAGGAAAAACATATTAACCCTTCCTCTTTTGCTATCCTAAATAATTCTGGATGCCATTCCCATGGAGTGTATGCTTCCATATATAACTCATGTAATCTTCTTTTATTCCAGATAGTTCCTTTTATAATAAAGTCCTCTTTATCAGAATCTATAGTAATAGTATCTGCTGTATATGTTTGTAACTTAATGGCATCTGCTCCTGTTCTCTTAGCAGCTTTTATTGTTTCTATTGCATTCTTCAAACTCCCATTGTGATTTGCTGAAAGTTCTGCAATAATAAATACATTTTTTTTATAAATCATTAGTTTTTAGTTCGTAAATAAATGATTTTTTATTTTTTATTACTGTTTTTTGCAATAGTTTGAAACCAACTTTTTCAAAAGCTTTTATAGAGGATATATTTTCTTCTTTTATAAACGCTCTCAGAGGTTTATAGCTATAGTCAAAGTAAAAGGTTAGACAATCCTTTAAAAAAATAGACGATAGACCTTTACTCCGAAATTCTTTTGAAAGATTTATCCCAACAACAGTAAAATCATCCTGAATATCAAACCTTACGATTCCGATGGCGTTATTGTTCACCTCACAAATAAAATAGTGTGCATTTTTATTTCTATATTTTTCATGAAACCATGAGGTATGGTCTTCTATAGTAATTAATTCAGTAGAAAAAGAATTTTCCCTGGCGGTTTTTTCATTAGCCCATTCCAGCATTAATAACCTATCTTCTTCCTTCATTTTCCTATAGGTTATTTTTTGAGGATTGTATTTAGAATGGATAATAATATTTTTAAACTTCCCGTCAAAGAAATAATGTTCTTTGAGAACTGCTTCTTTTAAATAGCTTTTTGATTCTACCGCTTCATATAAATGAGGTCTAAGATCAAAAGCATAAGTGAAAATCTTATGAAAATTTAATTCGTGAAAAGCAATTTGCTCTAATAACTGTAAAAAAATTCCCCAATGAATTTTAAAAAATTCTTTTTCTAACTCTGTATTCATTACAAAAGAAATCTCTGCATTTTTATCTCTCCAGTTTATATGTACCAATCCTCCATAACCAATACACTTATCATTTTCTAAATAAGAAAATAGTATTTGTTCGGGTTTTTCTTGTTCAAATAATTTTAAAACTACATTATCAAAATAAGCATCTTGGTCTTCTTTAGTAAGAGGCTTGGCTTGTCTGAGGTGATAAATTTGCTGATTACGCCATTTCATTATATCAAATCTATCCTCATAACGAATAGGTACAATACTGTATTTATGAGAAGAAAAAATCTGTTGTTTTAAAATTTTATATTTCATACCCTCACTGGTTTTCCAATACTTTTAAGTGTCTTTTTTATATCTAATGGAGTGTATTGAGTAAAATGGAATATACTCGCAGATCCTACAGCTGTACAGTTAGTTTCAGAAAATAGTGCTTTATAATGTTCTAAATTTCCTCCTCCTCCTACAACTACTAATGGTATTTTTATGATTTTTTCTGCCTGTTTAACCATGTCTATATCAAATCCTTGCATCATTCCATCATTATCTACAGAATTTAAGATGAATTCCCCAGCACCTGCATTTTGGGCGTCTCTCATAAAATCTGTCATGTGAATATCTAATCCAAAATCGTTATATACTTTATATTGACTTTGAGAATCTTTATAGACATCCACGGAAATAGCGATGCATTGGGAACCAAAAAAAGAAGCAGATTCTTCAATAAATTGTTTATTTAAGAGAGCTGTACTTTTTATTACAACCTTATCAGCTCCTATTTTTAGTAAGTCATTAATATCTTGCAAAGATGTTATTCCTCCTCCTATTCCTACTGGCATGAAACATTCCTTTATTATATCGCTTACGATTTTTAAATTTATCTTTCGTTGTTGTTTGGAAGCAAAAATATCTAAAAAAATAAGTTCATCAACTTCTCTGTTGTTATAGATCTTCGCTGATTGAATTGGGCTACCAACCATTCTATGATTACGAAATTGTTTTGTTTTTACCAATGCAAACCCATTAAAAGTAAGAATAGGTATTATTCGAATCTTAAGCATATCGTGTGAAAAACTGATGTAGTAACTCCATTCCCTTTTTTTGACTTTTTTCAGGATGAAATTGTGTTGCTAATATATTTTCTTTTTCAATTACGGCTACATAATCTTTTCCATAATTGAACGTTGCCACAACGTTTTGACTATCTTCTACATCGAAATGATAACTATGAATAAAATAAAAATCTTTTCCGTCTATCGCATTCATAAAAAAACTTTTTTTTATATGTAACTCATTCCATCCCATATGTGGAAGATTTTTATCCGGTTCTTCTATTTGTTTTACTACCCCTTTTATCCATCCGAGCCCGTTACACCCACCAAATTCTGTCCCCTGTGTAGCCAACAAATGCATACCAATACAAATACCTAAAAAAGGTTTCTTTTTTATAATTACTTCCTTGTGCAAAATATCTATAAGATCCCTCTTTATCAAATTTTGCATGCCCTGTTTAAAAGATCCGACACCGGGAAGTATTATATACCGTGCATTTTCTATATCCTTGTGATCAGAAGAAAGTTTGTTTTCAATATTCAGGAAATGAAGAGCCTTCTGAACGGAAGCTACATTTCCCATATCGTAATCTATAATAACTGCCTTATAAGACATATTTCTCTATTATTGAACATCAAATTTTTTTACAAGATTTCCGTTAGAATCTTTTTTGAATGACCCATCTGGATTTTGAATAAAAATAGCTGGATTGGTAAAAGAATCTATTACACAGTCTATCTCTTGTTTGGATAATCCTGAATATTTTATAAATTCTGCCACACCATAAAAAGGATATTTACCATCGTACTCCTTAATCAATTTTACGCCCTGTTCACGTGTCAACCGACCATTTCTTATATCAATACAAGCATGATCTGTTGCACGTCCAAATCCATATTTTACATACTTTAGATAATCGTGTAGGCCCACCAACCTTTCATCAAGATTTTCATAATTAGTATACGTTCCCTCTATGGGTCCATCTTCCTTCACCGAAAAGCCGTATTTTTTCACTATCTCTAATTGTTTTCTGGCATCCCAAAAAAAATAGTGGCCTAAAAAAATCCCAGTAACGCCCACTCTATTTATATCTTCATCAGATGGATAGAAATAAGGAGTTAATTCTTTTTTTGTTATTCCCTGTATTCCAATCATATCCTGTATTCTATTTCCGAGTAAGCCACCAAATTCTTCTAACCATTGCCTATTTAAAATTCTGTTTTTTACGGACTCTAAAGAAGGTCCTCCATATTCTTGTTGAGGATTTTCTCCCCAAATAATTAATGGAATATTCATAGCGACGGCAAACATTACGGGAATAGTAAAAATTCCTATATGATTTGGCCACATCTCATCTCCTACTCTTTTAAAGTTCTCTACAACCATTTTTTTATAAACTTCATGGTTTTTTTTAAAATGGATAACATCCATTCCCATTTTGCTAATATTATCTAGATTTCTTTGCCCTAAATCTGTAATATATGTAGTTTCAAAACAAACACAAATGGGGTTAAATCCACAAACGTACTTCATAAAATAAGCCTGGTATGTACTATCCTTACCTCCACTTACTGGAATAATACAATCATACCCTACATCATTTTTAGATTTATAGTGTTCGATTATTTCAAAAAAATCATTTTTTCTTTTTACCCAATCTATGTTGTTATTTTTTTCATCAGCTGCTATGCAAGCAGAACACACTCCCTGTTCATTAAAGAATAAATCAGGCTTAGTTTCCGGAAATACACATCTTTTACAATATTGAATGTTCATTTTAACTATCTATTTTTTTGTAATAAAAACCATGTAATATCGTCTTGTGGAAAAGAATAATCTCTTCTATACACAAATCCATAATCGATTAATCTAATATCTGAAAACATATCTAAAAACTCTCCAGCGAAATCTCTTTTAAACAGTCTTTCATTATGTCCTCTATATGATATAGTTACAGGGGAGGGATTATAATACTCTGCTATCAGAATATATTTCATAGAAGATTCATAAAGTTTATGATATACTAAAGGAAGTTTTTCGGGGTTAATATGAATTAGTACTCCTTTAATAAGAGAGAGGTCTGCTTTAAAATTTATAGTTGTATCAACTATAGAACTATTGAATGTATTCTCTTTACCTATCAACTTTGCTAACTCTTCACTGGCATGTTTATTAATTTCTATTCCTTGTAATAATATATTTGGATAAAGGAGTTTCAATGCTTTAAGATTCATACCAATATTTGCTCCAAACTCTATACAAGAACCTATTTTATCAGCATGATTCAAAGATTTTGAAAAAAAATTAATATTTGAAGCCAACAACACCTCTCCTTGATTTCGTTGAATATAATCATCTCCAAAATCTTCAGCCCAAAAATTTTCCTGCTCTGTTTTATACATGGTTACTTATTATTTTATTTAAATATTTATATTTTATCTCTGCTAATTGCCAGTCCACTTCGTTATCTATATCTTGAACTTCAATTTCTGATACTACTACCCCTCCCGTATTGGTTGTTATGAGCATTCCCTTACTAAGGACATTTTCAACTCTAAAAAAATAAAACTGTCCGGCATCATAATACGAATTTTCTAGATCCTGCGTTCTTATTAAATCATATTCACGATAAACAAAATCTACTTTACCATCAGATAATTTGTATGCCTTTTGAATAGGACGATTAAAAGCAGATAACGGGAATACTGTATCGTAATTGATGGATGTAATTTTATTAAAAGCCTCCTTCAAATATACAAGATTTATTAACGGAGCACAAGGATAGATACAACAAGCATACTCAAATTCTCTTCCAAGATTCTTATATGATAGAAGAACCTCTTCTAAAACGTCATAAGTAGTAGCAAGATCATCAGCGTTTTTTTCACTTCGCATAAAAGGCACCTTTGCCCCATATTTTTTTGCTACCTCAGCTATTTCTCTATCATCTGTTGAAACCATCACTTCATCAAACATGTTCAACGAAAACGCCGATTCAATAGAATAAGCAATGATGGGTTTCCCTAAGAAATCTTTTATATTTTTTCGAGGGATACGTTTACTTCCTCCTCGTGCAGGGATAATCGCTATTGTTTTCAATATTGTCTTAATATATTTAGAACTTCATTGTATGTATTAAAAATTATTGGTAATTTATTCAATATTATGAAATAATCATCTTCATCGTAAGTGTGAGTTACGATATTTCTATTATCAAATGCTTCAAATAAAATATTGTATGTTACTTCATCTACCAATTTATTTGTATAGTAAATCTTTATATGTCCCTTTCGGAGAATCATTGCTTTCATATTTATGTATTATCAAATACAGTCGCATAGTTTTCCATAATAGTTCTGTGGTGTATTCGAATTTTTGTATTTTTGCGTTATTCAGATAGTCTTGTATTTCTTTGTCAAAAAGAAACATATTTACTGATAAGCATTTTTGAAAGCTTTCCATTGCTTTCATTAATTTGTGGATACTATCTGTATATTTTTTGGTTTGTTCCATACTACTATGTGTTTTAACGCCTCTTTTTTAAAGGCATTTTTTACAGAATAAAAATCTACTATATCTACCGTAAAAGGAACTATTGATTCTGACAAAATATCTTGTAGATCACTTATGAGTTGTTTACTGACAGGTTTTTCTCCAAGTATACCTATATCTATATCTGAATGAAATTGATAATTATTTGTAGCCCTACTGCCAAATAGAAAAACGGCATATTCCATATTACTAATATGCTTTAATATTATTTCTTTTGCAATATCTATGTATTTATTCATAAAAACTATGTATTTTTTCTATAACATATTGCTGTTCTTCAGGTGTTAAAGTAGGATACATTGGCAAACTTATACAGTGTTTATAATAATTTTCTGCGTTCGGTATATCACCCTCATCCCATCCCAAATTTCTATAATAAGGCATAAGATGACAAGGGATATAATGTATCTGAGCAAATATATTATTTTTTTTTAAATAATTATATAATTCTAATCTTTTTTCTACTTCCATAATATATAAATGATATGCATGCCCATCTATTATTCCTGATTGCCCTTTTATATATTTTTTATCTTTAAAAAAACTATAATATTTTGATGCTATTTCTTTCCTTTTCTCTAAACCTATATTTGCACGTTTTAACTGACTTGCTCCTAATGCAGCTTGAAAATCGGTTATTCTATAATTAAATCCTAACTCTTGCATTTCCATATACCAACCAGGGTAACTTGTATTCTCTACTCCATTAGCAAAAAGAGTATTATTTTGAAATAATCTTACATCCTTAGTTATGCCATGTGTTCTTAAAACAAGTAGTTTTTGATACAATTTTTCATTATTAGTGGTTATCATACCGCCTTCACCACAGGCTATATGTTTTACAGGATGAAAAGAAAAAATAGCCAAGTCAGCAAAATTTCCATTCCCACAGTTTTGTTTATTTTTTTTGTTGTCAATAAAGTGTCCTCCAGGTGCATGACACGCGTCTTCTATAATCCATAATCCATATTCGTCTGCTAATGTTTTAAAAGCCTCCAGATTCACGGGATTTCCAGCGAAATCAACTGGAATTATTCCTTTATAGGTTCCTTTTGGAGCATTTTCAAGTATGTTTCTCACCGATGAAATATCTAAAAGATAGGTATGAGAATCTATATCCGCAAATACAACCTCACCCCCACAATAACGCACACAATTAGCAGAAGCGGCAAAAGTAATAGGAGTGGTAATTACTTTTTGTCCTTCTTTTACCCCTAATGCAAGAGTACATAAATGTAGAGCTGCGGTTCCATTAGCTACAGCTACCGCATATTTGCATCCAATGTATTGAGCAAATGCCTCTTCAAATTCTTGAATCTTTGGACCTTGAGTAAGGTAATCTGACTGTAATGCAGTAATTACCGCTTCTATATCTTCTTGTTGAATGTTTTGTTTTCCGTAAGGGATTATTGTATTCATTCTTATGCAAATATTTTTTGTAATAATTGATAATACACTGAAAAACTCCTAAAAGTTTTGGTGCATTATTTAAGTAGTATGTTATTTTTCTTATACTTGAAAATCAGGATATAGATATTTTTGGATGAGGGAACGAATATTTTCTACAGTTAACCATTCTGTATTTTTCCCTGATGAATAGTTGAATCCTTCGGGAACTTTTATAGCGTTATGTACAGCAATATAATCATCTAAATTCCAATTGGTGAGTTGAGACAGAATTACATAGTATTTTCCTAAATCGTATGTAGTGAAAGAATCGGATGATGTAATCATTTCTTCATGTATTTTTTCACCCGGTCTTATTCCCACAATTTCTTTTTTACATTCGGGTGCAATTGCTTCAGCAACGTCTGTAATTTTGTATGATGGTATTTTAGGGACAAACAGCTCCCCTCCCCACGCATTTTCTAAAGCATGCAAGACCATGTCTACCCCTTCTTGTAAAGAAATATTAAACCTTGTCATGTTAGGGTCTGTTATAGGAATAGTGCCTGTTTTTTTCTTGTTCATAAAAAAAGGTATTACAGATCCGTTCGATCCCATCACATTACCATATCTTACCACTGAAAAACGAATAGGATTTGATCCTCTAATGTTATTGGCAGCGACAAAGAGTTTATCCGATGTAAGTTTTGTAGCTCCATAGAGATTTATAGGAGCACATGCCTTATCAGTAGAAAGAGCTACAACTCTTTGAACGGAAGTTTCTAATGAAGCCCGTATGACATTTTCAGCACCACCAATATTTGTCTTCACACATTCATCGGGGTTATACTCTGCAATAGGAACATGTTTCATAGCGGCAGCATGGATAACGTAATCTACACTCATAAGCGACCGTTTCATTCTATCAAAATCACGAACGTCTCCGATAAAAAAACGAATGTTTTTATACACACTCTCGGGATATTCTTGAGCCATCAAGAACTGTTTTTGTTCGTCTCGGGAGTAAATAATGAGTTTTTTAACATCTGGATATCTTTCAAAAATGGTTTTTGTAAGTGCTCTTCCAAGAGATCCCGTGCCACCGGTGATAAGAATAACTTTATTGTTGAACATGTATCAATTAAACTATT
>JASGCU010000003.1:74666-76276 GCA_030053935.1 Chitinophagaceae bacterium | reverse complement strand
ACAGAGTTAAATAATAATTCTATGGTGAGTCATGTTTTTAATAGCACAGATTCCACAGTTCGCTCTACTCTTACTTTCGGAGGAGTCGCATTTACCGCAGACACAGCAAAGATCACTACTATAACATCTCCCTATACCATAGAAAACATAGAAAATGGCTTAGGAATACTAGTAGAAGAATTAGAAAGCTTTTTAGATTTTGGTAAAAACCCTGATAATGACTACTTAGATGATTTCTCCTATGCTTCTACAGAAGCAATAAAAATCCCTATCGTCAATAACCAAAGGATAGATAAAATAGTAAATATAGCCGCAGGAGGAAATGGAACTATAGCATTAAGAAACGATGGCTCTTTATATGTTTGGGGTGATACTACCTATAAACAGCTTGTTATACCACCACATCCTACTGGTTCTGCTACCATAACTTCTTTAGCAAGAGGAGAAAACCACTCTATGATACTTACCTCCCAAGGACAAGTAATATCATGGGGAGATAATAGCTACGGTCAAACAACAGTTCCACTTACTGCTTCTACAAACATAGTAGCAATAGCCGCAGGAAGATATCATTCCCTCGCCCTCTCCGCAACAGGAAATATTATAGCATGGGGTAACAACAATTTAGGACAAACGAACGTAGACACCAGCAGACGCTACAAAGCTATTTCCGCAGGAGAAAACTTTAGCTTAGCCATCGATACCCAAGGAAACCTCCATAGATGGGGAACTGCTGTACATAACCGTACCGTAAATACTCAAAGAAATAGATACCATCAGTTTCTTTCTTCAGGGTACTCTCACGCCTTTACCGTAGATACTTTAAAATACATAAATGGACTAGGAAGCAATGTATTCAAACAACTCAGCATACCTACCTATTTACTAAACTCTTATACGTGGTTTGTAGCAGCAGGTGCAAATAGAAGTATTGCCCTTTCCTCTAAGCGGCATCAGTATATTACATTTACTATTTCAAATAAAACGTACGGAGATATACCCTTTGTCCTGAACGCCACTTCCACAAGTGCCCTAGAAGTGAGCTATTCTGTTTCCAATACACTCATTTCTCTCAATAATAACACAGTGAGCATACATGGAGCAGGAACAGTAGCAATAACTGCCTACCAAACGGGAAATGAGAGCTACTTAAGTAGTCCATCAGTAACACAAGTATTGATTATATACAAAGCAGGTCAGAGTATTTCTTTTCCAGAATTAGGACAAAAAACGTATGGAGATGCACCTTTTCTACTATATGCTTCTGCCACTTCCACTCTAGAAGCAACCTATTCTGCTTCCAATACACTCATTTCTTTCAATAATAATACAGTGAGCATACATGGAGCAGGAACAGTAGCAATAACTGCGTACCAAACTGGAAATGATAACTACTTAAGTACATCGGAAACACAAGTATTGACTATAGACAAAGCAGTCCAGAGTATTTCTTTTCCAGCATTGGCACAAAAAAAGTATGAAGATGCACCTTTTCTACTATATGCTTCTGCCACTTCCACTCTAGAAGTAACCTATTCTGTTTCCAATACACTCATTTCTCTCAATAATAACACAGTGAGCATACATGGAGCAGGAACAGTAGAAATAAC
>JASGCU010000003.1:54572-74566 GCA_030053935.1 Chitinophagaceae bacterium | reverse complement strand
TTTCTCTCAATAATAACACAGTGAGCATACATGGAGCAGGAACAGTAGAAATAACTGCGAACCAAACTGGAAATGAAAATTATTTACCTGCAAATATAGTACAAACACTTACCATAGAGACCCCTTATGTTAAAATAGATCCCATGCTTACTTTTGCACCTATAGGAAATAAAACAGTAGGAGACGTGTTTATACTTTCTGCCACTTCTCAGAGCTCAGCTGCTATTTCTTTCATATCGTCAGATGATGCAATCATTTTTATAACGGGAAATACCGCCACTGCGAGAAGTAAAGGCACTGCTACTATTATTGCACAGCAAGAAGAAAATACTCAGTATAAAACCGCCATTTTGGAGCAGAGTATTACCGTGGTACTTCCAAACTCTCATCCGCTTACTTTCATAGAAAAAGAAAACCCTGCTATACATATCTACCCAAATCCTGCCAAAGATTATCTCACTATAAAAAGTGCAGTCCAAATAGAAAAATATTCTTTATATAGATTAGATGGTACTTTAGTATTGGGAGACAAGGGGGTACAAATAAATATACAATCTCTCAACAAAGGAGAATATATGTTGATACTCTATGGAAAAAAAGGAGAAGTATTAAAAAGTGAAAAAATAATTAAGAATTAAGAATTCATAATTAATAAAAGAGAGCGTCTGTAAAAAGAGGCTCTCTTTTTTTTATTCCTTTACAAACAAACACCAAAACAATAAAAAATATAACTATGTATCTACAACCCCGAGAGATGCCATTTACTTCACATAATCGGGGTACTTATATAAAGTATAATAGATATTTACTATGTACATGAGATTTTTTTGCAGAAATTATTTTTGTTTTCAAAATATACTTATAATTATATACTATACTTTCTATAATTATTGATGGTATATACGTTGTTATAACTATACCATCTCTTCGAGATTTGTATAAAAACTTTTCCTCTCATTGTTTCTGATTCATTCATTTTTCATTCATTATTAAAAATAAGAGATAAATAGGTACTAAAAAGAGATATGCGGACACACAAAAAAACACATAATACATTCTATGCAATATTTGTAATGTTGTTTTTGCAAGTTTTTGTATCCTTTGCTCAGCCCTGTTCTTTTGATATACAAGGGAAAATTATAACAAAGCATACGCAATCAGCAATTCCATTTGCAACAGTGTGGATAGAAGAATTGAAGAGAGGAGAAGTGACTGATGAAAAAGGGATTTTTAGATTTCAAAATATTTGTAAAAAAAACTATACCCTTGAGATACAACATATAGGGTACCAAAATTTTACAATGACTCTCCATTCTTTAGAAAAAAATGAGTTTATAATAGAATTAGACGAAGGGACATTGTTGCTTCAAGAAATAGATGTCGATGAAACATACAAAAAAACAGAATCTTCCCAAGCATTTTCTTTATTGAAACAAAAAGGCATAGAAAATAATTTTAGTAAAAATTTAGCAAATATCCTGCAAGATATACCAGGTATGAGTGTG
Source organism: Chitinophagaceae bacterium (assembly GCA_030053935.1). Classification (NCBI taxonomy): domain Bacteria; kingdom Pseudomonadati; phylum Bacteroidota; class Chitinophagia; order Chitinophagales; family Chitinophagaceae; species Chitinophagaceae bacterium. Next base: position 73,061 of record JASGCU010000003.1, on the reverse strand, counting down.
TTACAGACGGGACCAGGAATATCAAAACCAATAGTCAATGGGCTTTATGGAAGTAGAGTGCTGATTATTAATAATGGGATTCGTCAAGAAGGGCAGCAATGGGGAAACGACCATGCGCCCGAAATAGATCCCAACACAGCACAAAATATTTCTGTTATAAAAGGAGCATCAGGAGTAAAGTATGGAGCCGAAGCTATGGGAGGAATTATAATTATAGAGCCATCTCCCATACCTTATAATCATAAGGATATTCATACAAAAACACTCGTATCGGGAAGTTCTAATGGACGAATGGTTGCTTTCAATGGTGCTTTGGAAGGAGGTAATATAGCAAATAAAAACATAGGATGGAAACTACAAAGCTCTTATAAAAAAGGTGGGGACTTCCATTCACCAAAATATATGCTTACGAACACAGGTGTAGAGGAGTTAAACGCCTCGGGGGCATTAGGTATAGATAAAAAAAAATGGAAAAGCGATGTTTTTTATAGCAGATTCCAAACTACTTTGGGAATACTTGCATCGGCTCATATAGGAAACCTTACTGATTTACAGAAAGCCCTCAGTAGTTCCGAACCCTTCATTATAAAAGATTTTTCTTATACTATTGATAATCCTAAACAGTACGTTTCCCACAATGTATTCAAATGGAATGTGGAAATAAAAGATATTTTGTACGGAAAAATGCTTTTTGTCTATGGATTTCAAAATAATATGAGGCAGGAATTTGACATTCGTAGAACCAAATATACAGATAAACCCTCGCTTGACCTCGTCTTGAATACCCATTCTGTTGATGTAGCTTATGAACATACACTTTTGCATAATATTCGTGGAGAAGCAGGTATATCTGCCATTTTTCAACAGAATACAAATACACCAGGAACAGGTATTATTCCCTTAGTCCCTAATTATGATGCGGCTACTTTTGGTTTTTTTCTCTTAGAAAAGTATTCTTTTCAAAAAAAAATTACTCTAGAACTTGGATGCAGATACGATATGAAGAACATAAAAGTATTTACTTTCGATAGTGGAAAACTTGTCACACCCCAGTTTCAGTATCAAAACATATCCGCTATTTTAGGAGGATCTGTTCATCTCACAAAGTATTGGGATATTCGTTCTCATATTTCCAGTGGTTGGCGACCTCCTAATGTAAATGAATTATTTAGTCAGGGGCTTCACCATGGCGCCGCAGGAATTGAAGAAGGGGATAAAAAATTAAAGGCAGAAAGATCTTGGACATGGACAAATCAGATTGTATTCTCTCATAATGATTGGTTATTCGATATAAACGTGTTTGTACAGAACATACAAAATTATATATATCTACAACCCCAAAAAGAGTTTCGTTATACCATCAGAGGAGTATTCCCCGTGTTTCATTACCAACAAACAGATGCTTTTTTGAGTGGTTTGGACTTTTTAGGATCGGTAAAAATAATTCCTCCCTTAGAATATAAATTTACTGCATCACTTATAAGAGCAATGGACATCACTCAAAATGATTACCTCATTTATATTCCTGCTGATAGGTTTACAAACTCTCTTTTTTATTCGTGGAAAATACCTAAAGATAAGAAAATAATGGTAGGGATAAAGTATAAAAAAATAAGAACTCAAGACAGAGTTCCCGAAAATCAGGATTATTTACCTCCACCCAATGGATACGATATGTTTGATATGGAAGGGAGCTTTGATTTTTTGTGGAGAAAAAACTATTTCAAGGTTTCATTCCAAGCAAATAATATTTTTAATACATCTTACCGAGAGTATCTTAATAGATTTCGTTATTTTGCAGATGAAATAGGGAGAAATATATCTGTTCAGCTCACATGGACGTATCAATAATTTTATAATTAATTACCTAATGTATAGGTAACATACACATTTTCAAACCTAAAGAAACGAACAAGCGCCTCTCTATTTTGGAAGGGAAACCTTGCTCGGATATATTTTTTTTTTGCATCATAAGAAATAATCTGTAAATCAGTGAGAAAAGAACAATCCTCTTCTAACATTTTATAAAGTGCTTCTTTTGCTGTCCATGCGATACACAACGCTTCCTCACTATCAGAAAATATTCCTTGCTCTGCCACAGAAAGAAATCTATCTTTTATTTTAAGAATTTGAGCAGAAGGTTTTTCTATATCTATTCCCACTTTTCTATTGGAAACAAGAACAGAAGCAAAAGGAAAAGAATGCGAGAACGAAAATTCAAAGGTCGACCCCAAATGGTGTAATTTTCCTTTGGGATCTTCATAAAATTTGGAAACAAATAGCCCCATAGAATCACATAATGTGAGCAATAATATGCGAACAGAGAGGTATTCTAATAATCTTTGAGGATGGGTTATCTTTTTAGAAGGAAATATTTCCGAAAAATTTTGAGGGGAGAGTAGTTGCATTGCTTCTTCGGTTTCATCTATCTTCCAGATACCAAGTATGGAGTTGGGGTATATTTTTTTTATATAAACTATTGGCATTGGTGAATATGTATTATTAGAGCATTTGAATAAAGAGTTCTGTTTCGGTTTCTATTGTAGAGAAAAAGACGAGGTTTTTTCCACGAAGCATACACTCTTCTCCATTTTTGAGATTATATCTATAAGAATGGAGAGGGCAAACCACCTGTCCCTGCGGGTTTATATGTCCCCTGCTCAAAAAAAATCCCAAATGCGGACATCTATCATCAAAAGCATAAAAAGTATTTTCAAAATATGTAACGGCAATCGGGATTTCTTTCAGAGATAATCTCAAAAAACCATTTGTTTTTATTTCTTCTAAAACCTCTTCCTTGGAAATGGGAATCAAGTATTGCTTCATCACTTTTTTTTTAATAATTCACGAATAAATGCCGAAAGGATAGCAAGAGGTTTGTCAAAAGAAGTATGGTTAGGAATAATAATATCCGCCTTTTTTTTGAGAGGCTTAATGTATTTCTCATAAGTAGGTATGACGTGGTTTTCGTATCTATATAAAACGTCATCTAAATCATAGCCTCGCTCCACAGCATCACGGGTTATTCTTCTCTTCAGCATAATATCGGGGCGGGCATCCATAAATATCTTGAGTTCTATGCACTCTTCTATTTCTTGCTTATAAAAAATAAAAAAACCCTCCACAATAATGATAGGAGCAGGAGTAAAAGTCAATACTTTTGGAACTTTATTTGGGTTATTAAAGGTATATTCTTTTTTGGATACCACATTGCCTTTCATCAGTTCCTTTAAATCATATTGTAATTGAGAAAAATCTATTCCCTCGGGAGTATCAAAATTTTTCACCCCCTTTTCATCCAAAGGTTGCTCCTCACGTAGCTTATAGTAGTTGTCTAATGAAACCAAACATATTTCTTTTTCTGTAAAATGCTCTAATAGTTTATTTAAAAAACTCGTCTTCCCCGAACCACTCCCCCCTGTAATACCAATAGTATAAGACATAAGATAAATATATGATGTGTTTTGTTATTATTGTAAAGTATAATAAATATTTATATTAAAGGAGATAATTTTTTTACCTAAATTATTTTCGTTTTTAAAATATATTGATAATTATATAATAAACTTTATATATTACAGATATTCCGTGTCTACTTTTTTAGATATTTTAATCACATCAATAGATAGTGTATAAGTGTATATAAACTACATTGTGACTCACATCTTTGTTGCATACATTATACTTTATAATGAATAATTAATGTTTTTTATCTAATATATACGAAAACACAATATATTCATGTATTAATAATATATTGAACCCATTTACTACTCAAGGTTTTAGGAGTTTTTTGAGATACTACGTACATTATGTATTATTTTGTTTATAACAATTTTTTATACGGTATACATAGTTACTTATTTTTTTATCTATTGTCACCTTATCACATACAAAATACCTCAATTACACATATTTTTATGCTCAAAAAAAAAAATCTTTTTGTTTGCTTTGGTATACTTTCCTTTTCAGGGAATGCACAAAGCGTTATCCAACCCCTCTATTGGTTTTCTTTTAATACAAATATAAAACTGCATCCTCTCTTTGGACTCACAGGCGATGCGCAACAGCGTATGATAGGTTTTCAAAATCAACAGCAATATTATAGATTGGGGTTGGATATGTATGTGAGTAATGCTCTCTCTGTAGTTCCTTTTGGAATGGGCTATTTTGTAAATTATAAATATGGAAAACAACCCACAAAGTTTATCAACAATGAAATAAGAATTTGGCAACAAATTTTTTATAAACATACTGCCTCCCGAATATCTATCAATCATAGATTACGGCTTGAGGAACGTTTTATTCAAGACCACAGCAATGCAGATAGTACTTATTTGGGGTATTCTAATGTTCAGTTCCGCATTCGGTACAGAATATATGGTAATATTCCTCTCAATAAACCTACAATGGAGGCAAAAACATTCTATGTATGTGTATGGGATGAGGCTTTTATCAGTATAGGAAATAAAGTAGATTATAATTATCCCGATCAAAATAGAATTTTTGTAGGAACTGGGTATCAATTTACAAAAGATTTTTCTATTCAAGTGGGTGTTCTCCATCAATTACTCATAAAACAACCCGCAGGCACTTTAGCAGAACACAATACAGGCGCTCTTTTACAAATAAATTATAATGTTAATCTCAATAAAAAAGAATAATGAACATATACACTGCATTTATAAAAGGAAAATGTCCTTCTTGCAAAAAAGGAAATATTTTTTTTGCAAATTACATTTTTACTAAAAAGTTTTTTATGACAAACACCAAATGTGCTGTTTGCAATTATACCTTTGAACCCGAACCTGGCTTTTACTACGGAGCAATGTATATAAGTTATATGTTTTCAGTAGCAATAGCTTTTGCAAGCAGTTGTATGGTGTTTTTATTCTTTCATTCTCCAAGCAACTGGGACTACATAATTACTATAACTCTCATCATACTATTGCTTTCACCTTTTAACTATAGATATTCCCGAATAGTATATCTCTATATATGGGGAAAATAAACATCTTTAATCATTATAAAAAATATGTGCAACCATTATAAATTTTCACTCTCTTTTTATATAATATCAAAATCAACAAAATAATTTTATTCACTTATACAAAGTAACAAATGAACAGAACTATTATTTTTTTTATGATTGCCGCTCTCTGCTTTCAAAATCTACAAGCACAAGAGGGCTATAAAGTATATATTAATCTGAACAAAGTAAAAAATGATCAGATACAGGTGCGAATACAACCCCCTCCAATATCAAAAAATGAAGTAGAATATCATATTCCTAAAATAGTTCCAGGAACATATTCTATTTATGACTTCGGTCGATTTGTATCATCTTTTTATGCGTACGATTCTCTTGGAAAACCCTTAGAAGTAGATTCTTTAGATGAAAACAGATGGCTTATAAAAAACGCAAAACAACTCAAGACAATAGAGTATTGGGTAGAAGATTCCTATGACACAGACAAAGACAATGTTATTTTTGAACCCGCAGGAACGAGTATTCAAAAAGATACTTTTTTTCTGCTCAATACACACGGATTTATAGGATATATAGATGGAAAAAAGAACACACCGTATCAACTTTCCGTAGAGCATCCCGAAAAATTCTATGGTAGCACCTCTCTTCTTCTCAAAGAAAAACAAGGATATATAGATATTTTTGAAGCAGAGAATTATAATTTTTTAGTAGATGCACCCCTGATGTATAATATCCCTGATACTACTACTTTTGTATTGGGAGGAACTTCTATTCTCATCTCTGTATTTTCACCAAATAATTTTTTATCCTCCCATTCCGTTGCAAAAGAAGTGCAGGAGGTCTTACATGCACAAAAAAATTATATGGGAGGCACTCTACCCATAGAAAAATATGCCTTTATCATTCATATATTCCCTGGGCATTCAAAATCAGGATCTTATGGAGCATTAGAGCATTCTTATTCTAGTGTGTATTCTTTCCCTGAAATAAAGGACTCTACTGCTCTCTCCAGATCTATTAGAGATATAGCCGCACATGAGTTTTTTCATATCATTACACCGCTCAATATCCATTCGGAAGAGATAGGAAATTTTAATTTTATTGCTCCTCAAATGTCAAAACATTTATGGATGTACGAAGGAGTAACAGAATATTTTGCTACCCATGCCCAGATATGTAATAATATTCTCACCGAACAAGATTATTTTGCAGAAATAACAGACAAAATCCAATACAGTAAAAACAACTATAATGACACTGTCCCTTTTACTGTTATGAGTCAAAAATGCTTAGAAGAATATAAAGACGAGTATGGAAATGTGTATCAAAAAGGTGCTTTAATAGGATTATGTTTAGATGTGAAACTGCGAGAACTTTCAAAAGGAAAGTATTCTGTTATGAAATTACTTCAGGACCTTTCTTTAGAATATGGAAAACATAAGTCCTTCGCTGATGATATTTTATTTGATAAAATAACTGCACTTACCTTTCCGGAAATAAGAGATTTTTTTACAAAATATGTAGAAGGAAAAAACCCTCTCCCCCTCAAAGAAATTTTTCATAAAATAGGATACCATTATACAGATACCGTTCTAAAAGTTGCTTCTATGGGAAATATATCTTTTGAGTCTGATACAAAGAATACAGGTATCAAAATAACGGATGTTTCTCAGGCAAACGCATTCGGATTGCAAATGGGATATCAAGCAGGAGATATACTCTATAAACTAAATGGAATGAAAATACATTCTCTCAACGGTGAAAAGATTATTGCTCAATACCAAGCAAAAACACATGACGGAGATAAAGTAACCGCTGTAGTAATAAGAATTATAAAGGGAAAACAAAAGAAGGTAAAACTTTCTGCTCCTGCTCTGTTAATAGATAAAAAGAAATTTTCTCTTACGGAGAACAAAAACAGTACCACCGAACAGCAACAGCTTAAAGATTGGTGGAAAAAGAATTATAAATCATGAAGTATATGCAGGGGCAGACACGCAGGTCTGCCCTTTTTTTATTATACATACAAACAAAAAAAGGGCTGTATGTATATAAAAAGGACTTTTTGGACACTCTCATCCAAATTGATTTGGGTATAAAAGAACGGTGATATAAAAATCTACTATTATTATAAAGAGTTCTAAAAATGGGTTGTTTATTATAACCTTATATGCTATTAAAACTTTACAGATTGATTAATATTGACATTTACAATAAAATGATTAAATTTGCAAAATACTTGAACAATAAAAATAATAAAAAGTGAAAAAAACAGAAAATATTAATCAATTTAAATTCAGCACTGTAATTGAGAAAAATACTTTCTTTAACAGGTTTTGCAAACGAAAGTTTAAAATGCTTAATTACAGTTGTGAGAGTAGCAGATAACAAAGAATTGTCTAAATTGCTTTTTAAAGAAAAATGGACTGATAAACAGGAAATTGAAGAAATATCTGAATGGGGAGATAGCAGAATTACAAAACTTATAAAAGATAATACTTTTTTTCGCAAAGGTATTGTAAATTTGTTTTTTGAAGGTTCAACAATTCCATTTTTGGCACAAACCTTACCACTTTTTGAACTCAAAAAATTGAGTATTTCAAAACTAAAATTTGAAATTCCTGCACTGATTGATACACTTGTAAGATACAAAGAAAAAGATTCTTATTCGGGAAAAACAGAAAATAATCCTGAATTTTACATTGCTACAATTTTAAAAGACTTAAAAATTCCTTTTGAAAAAGGTGATTTAGACGAACTTTTTGCAAAAGAAAAAGTTGCAAAACGAACGATGGATTTTATTATTCCATCAAAAGAAAAACCAAAAATAATAATTGAAAGCTTATTTCTTGTAACTACTTCATCGGGACAAGGAGATAAATCTAAAACCGAAGGAAGTATAAAAAACTTAATTACAAAATATTATCCGAAAGCAAAATTTATTGGTTTTGTTGACGGAATTGGTTGGTATGTTCGTAAAGGAGATTTAATGCGAATGGTAACAGCTTATGACGATGTTTTCACATTTCACAAAAACGAAATTGAACGATTTAAGAAAACTCTTAAAAAAGAATTGAAATGATTGAAAACTACATAAATAAAATATTACAAGGTGATTGTTTGGATTTATTAAAAAATATTCCGGACAATTCGATTGATATGACTTTCGCAGACCCACCATTTAATCTAAAAAAAGGATACAATTCATATAAAGATAGTTTGCAAGTTAAAGAATATATTAATTGGTGCGAAAAATGGATTTCTGAAATGGTAAGAATTACAAAACCAACAGGTTCAATTTTTGTTCATAATATTCCAAAATGGTTGACTTTTTATGCTGCACATTTGAATACAATTGCAGATTTTAAGCATTGGATAAGTTGGGACGCACCAACAGCACCAATGGGAAAAATCTTACAACCAAATCATTACGGAATTTTATTTTATGCAAAAAATGCCAAAGAATTAAAGTTTTACGAAGTTAGATATCCTCATAAACGAGAAAGGAAATCAACATTTTTAGCAAAAGATTACGGCGGGAAAAAATGTTTATTACACCCTTTTGGTCCTTTGGTTTCAGATGTTTGGACTGATATTCACAGAATGAAACATAATAAATACAGAGACGACCATCCTTGCCAATTACCTTTGCATTTATTAGAACGTCTAATCTTGATGACAACAGACGAAAACGATATTGTTTTAGACCCTTTTAACGGAACAGGAACAACAGCCTTAGCAGCCAAACGATTAAGTAGAAATTATATAGGATTGGAACTTGATAAAACTTATGTGGAAATAACAGAAAATAAATTGCAACAAGAAGAACCAAATTCAAAAGTTGGACAATTTTGGATTAGTTTTTATCTTGACAAAATTGTAACAATCAGAGATAAAGATTGGAAGTATTTAAAAGAATATTTTTATATTCCACCCAAAGCTGAAGAAATTGACAAACAACCGATTATTTTACAATCAAATGTAAGTATTTCAACACCAATAAAAAGTTTTACAACGGAACAAAAACAAGCTAAATTACCAGATTTATTTAATAGTAAAATAGAAACGATTGAAAATAAAGCATATAAGATATAACACAACGACCATACAAGAAATACAAACAAGCCCATAAAATATGTATTATATCAGATTTTTAATACCATAAGAAAATGCGAGTCCTCTTTATTTTTTTGACACTTTTTACACATACTGTTTGGAGTCAAAAAATAGGTTTTTTTTTACCACAAGGGAAGAAATCAGTATCTATTCCTTTTGAACTACATAGTAATCTGATAGTATTAAAAGTTCTTATAGCAGATGGCGAGGAAAAGAATTTTATTTTAGATACAGGAGTAAAAAATATCATGGTATCTGATGCTTCGCTTGTGCAGAATCTACCCGTAATACTAGGAAAACATATTTATTTTTTTGGCGTTGGTCGCCAAGATACCCTCTTTGCAAGAGTGATATCAGGATTTTCTTTTCGCATAGGAGACGTAGAAATATGGAGATCGCAAGCCTTAGTATTAGACCAAGATTATATGAACCTCAATAACCATTTAGGAATACATATACATGGAATTATAGGATCGGATATATTTCAGTATTTTGTGGTAGATATAAATTACGATCAAAAAATACTCACACTTCATAACCCAAAGTCCTATAAAAAGAATTTTTTTTATACCTCTATCCCCATTTATTTAGAAAATGAAAAACCACATATAGAAACAACTATTACCATAGGATCAAAAAAACAAAAAGCATCTTTTATGATAGACATAGGGTTTAATAAACAACTGCTGTTAGAAAATAATAACCAATACTTTACTATACCAACCGACTGGATGAAAGATGTAGTAGGAACAGGATTTGGCGGTGAAATCCCCGGAAAAATAGGTCGAGTAAAAAAAATAAAATGGAAGCATTACCGTTTTAAAAAAAGCATCGCTTCTGTACCCGACTACATAGATACCTCTCTATCAACAAAAAGAAAAGGACTTATCGGAAGTGAAATTATGACACATTTTAATTTCGCAATAGATTATGCTCATAAAAAATTGTACCTCCAAAAACGAACCAATCCTAATTATCATACTGATTATGATATGAGTGGACTCTCTATCATTGCAATAGGTGAAACCCTTAATAACTACGTAGTAACAAACGTGAGAGAGGCATCCCCTGCCAAAGAAGCAGGTATTATGATAGGAGACATAATCACCTATATTAACGGTGTAAACCTACAAAATAAAAATATAGAATATATAAATACTTTATTTCGATCCCAAAACAAAAGAAAAATTATTCTCGTTTTAGAAAGAAAAAATCAAATAATAATAAAAGAATTTATCCTCAAAAAAATACTTTAGTTATACAAAAAATATGAAACGCATTTTATTTTTTATAGTGTTCATTCCGCTCACCTCCCTTTATGCTCAAAAAACAACTACCGTAACAGGAAAAGTAATAGAATCAAAAACAGGAAACCCCATCCCTTTTGTAAATGTTGTTTTTCAAAATACAAATATTGGAATCACTACAGATTTTGATGGAAATTTTTACCTAAAAACTACTCAACCTCTTCCAAAAGATTCTCTTACCGCTTCTTACACAGGATATGTGAAAAAAACAAAAAAAATTACTATCGGCACAGAACAAATTATTCATTTCGAACTATCCGAAGAAATAATTGCCCTCAAAGAAATAGTTTTTAAAGCAAAAGAAAACCCCGCCTTTAAAATAATACGAAACAGCATTAAAAATAAAGAAAAACACGATAAAAGAAACCTCTCCGCATATGAATACGATTCTTATACAAAAGTAGAATTAGACCTAAATAATATATCCCAAAGTTTGGGAAACACAACCATAGTAAACAAAATAAAAAAAGTTCTGGATAGCATACAACAGATGAAAGATGAAAAAGGATCCGCAATACTGCCCGTATTTTTCTCTGAAACAATATCTAAATATCACTATAAAAAAAATCCACTCCTCCAATACGAATACATCTTAAAAAATCACGCCTCCGGACCAGGTGTAAACGAAGGATCACCAATAAACCAAATGATAGGTGCTTCTTTTCAAGACTATAACTTCTACCAAAATTGGGTAAATATCGTAAATAAAGAATTCGTATCTCCCATAGCAGACAGCTGGAAATTCTACTACGACTACGAACTCTCCGACACCACTGCTATAGTAGATAATACCTCTTGCTATAAAATAGAATATTACCCTAAAAGAGAAAGCGACCTCGCTTTTAGAGGAACTATATGGATAGATAAACATACATTCGCTCTCAAACAAATAGATGCAAATGTAGACCCATCAGCAAATATCAACTTTATAGATAAAATAAAAATCCAACAAGAACTCCAACCCACTACAAACGATGGAGCTTGGCTACCATCTAAAACAAGAGTCCTCGTAGATATGAGCGAAGTTTCAGCAAATACAGCAAGTATGGTAGGAAAATTCTACGTAGTATCTAAAAACTTTGTAGTAAATAAACCACATCCCGATAACTTTTACCAACGAAGAGTAGTACAAGCTGATACATCCCACGAAGATAACAAACAATATTGGGAAAAATCCCGATACGACACCCTTACCAAAGAAGAAAAAAACGTCTATAAAATGGTAGATACCCTCGTACAAATTCCCATAGTAAGAACATATACTGAAATACTGAGAGGTCTCTCTACAGGATACATAAATATTCATAAAAACTTCGATATAGGACCCGTTTCTTATACTGCTGCATACAATAATATAGAAGGTATCAGGATAGGATTTGGAGGAAGAACCAGTTTTAATTTCTCACGAAAATGGGAATTCTCCGCAAATATAGCATACGGTTTTTTAGATAGTGAGATTAAATACAGAGGACAAATAAGATATATTTTTAATAGAAACCCATGGAGTGAAATTTCTTTTATACACTCCAAAGACATACAACATATATGGGCTTTACGTGAAAATATAGATTTTACAGACTTATTTTATACTTTCTCAAAATCAGGAACTCTCGTCAAACCATTTTATAAAGAATCAAACCAACTAACATACCTCCGATTCTTAGGAAAAGGAAAGCAAATAAAATTTGATTATACTTATGAATACCTGAACCCCCATTCTTCTAACAACTTTCAATATACTAAAACTATCATATCCGATACCAATACCACCACAACTCGCTATTCTCAAATATCTATCAGCGAATTAAATGCTCAAATAACCTTCGGCTTAGACGATGCTCTTATTTCTAATGGAAATAGAATAAGAACTAATATAAACAGTATCAGCACCAGCCCAAGAGCTGTGATTACTTTTGCATATTCCGTAGGATTAAAAATACTAGGAAGCACTTTTAATTACCATAAATTCTCTTTTAAACTCGAAAAAAGACAAAAAATGGGAGTATTAGGACTCAGCTTCTTTGAAGTAAATGCTACATGGATACCTAACAAATTACCCTATCCCTTATTAAAAATACAACTCGGAAGCCCAAGCCCTTATCTCTACTTCTCCTACGGTAATAACCTTATGAGTAACTTCGAATTTATCAATGATAAATACATCGCACTTCGATGGTACCATTCCTTCGAAGGACTATTTGTGAATAGCATACCTCTCATCAAAAAAACAGGAATACGGCTCATATTCGTTACCAATATCATCCTTGGACATATAGCCCCTGAAAACTTTGAACTTACCAAAGTTAATAAAGACATCTCCGTAAACCTCAAAACCTTCAACATAAAACCATACATAGAAATAGGATACGGAGTAGAAAATATATTCAAATTCTTCCGCATAATAGCACTCCATAGGTTAACATACATAAATACTGAAGAATACCCCAATGCCACAATATTCGCTGTCAAAGTAGGGTATAGATTTACTTTCTAAACCCACTTCCATTTTTTATAACTCATTTCTAATGCTTCAACACCAAAATACTATTACTATTATGATAAACACTAATAAAACTTTTATCGAAAAATATGTAAACACAAAAATATGGAAAGGAACCACTTTTTCCCTCTTAGTATATACATGTATCGCTGGACTATTAATGCCTGTACCAAGATTACCAATACTCAATGAAACTATCAGGATACTTCATTTTCATGTACCCATGTGGTTTGGAATGATATTTCTATTCTTAGCATCGGTTTTTTATGCTATAAAATATATATCTACCCTTCAAAAAAAATATGACTATCTTTCTGTAGAGCTTGCAAATGTAGGATTTATATTCGGAATTTTAGGGGTAATTACAGGCATGTTTTGGGCAAAATATACATGGGGAGAAATGTGGAGCAACGACCCGAAACAAAACGCTTCCGCAATCAGTCTTTTAATATATGCCGCTTATTTTGTTTTGCGAGGATCATTAACAGATGAATCTTTGAAAGCAAGAACGAGTAGTGTTTACAATATATTTGCTTTTTCTATACTGATACCATTACTATTTATACTTCCCCGTATGTCCGATTCTCTCCACCCTGGTAACGGAGGAAATCCTGGATTTAACGCTTACGATTTGGATAATAACTTACGAAAAGTTTTTTATACAGCAGTTATAGGATGGACCATGCTCGGTTTTTGGATAGCCTGTATAAGGTGGAGAATACGTATTATCCATTCTATTTTAGAAAATAAAAGATAAAAAAAAGTATTTGCAAAAGATATATCCTATTTTTGCACTAAAATCGCATTTTTATTCCAAAAATAACCATTTTTTTACAAAAATAATCATTTTTGATAGATAAAAATTCTTTTATTTGGAATAGTTCTTTTCAAAATACTATTATGCAAATAGTTCCAGAAATTAAAAAAGGAGAGGTGGGTGAGTGGCCGATACCAGCAGTTTGCTAAACTGCGGTACCAAGCAATTGGTACCCCGAGTTCGAATCTCGGTCTCTCCGCTTTTATATACCCAACAATAATTAATGAGAGTGTCCGAAAAGTAGCTCTTGGCACCTTTGTAGTTTTGTAACACTTTGATTATCAATAGAGTTAAATTAAATATTTGCGCAAAAAAAACTTTTCGCACCCTCATTATCTATAAATAAAATTATTTATATAATGGTCTCGTAGCTCAGCTGGATAGAGCAACTGCCTTCTAAGCAGTAGGTCGAAGGTTCGAATCTTTCCGAGATCACTTCTTGTAAAAACTTATTTGAAAGGAAGCTCTAAAAATTCAAATCCTAAAAATATATCCCTTAAAAATCAATAGTAGAGACGTAATGCACTACACCTCTACTTTTTTTGAAGAAATCAATTTTTAGAACCCACCTTAAAAAAATGAGAACAACATTAATGAAGGTGTCCGAAAAGTTGCTTTTAGCACGTTTGTAGTTTTGTAACTCTTTGATTATCAATAGGTTTAAAATTAAGTATTTGTGTAAAAAGAATTTTTCGGACACCCTCATAGAATTAAGAAAAATATTTATGGTAAGTTAAAAAAAAAACTATTTTATAAAATTATTTTTAAAATACTGGATAATACATAAGATCTGTTGTGAAAAAAAGTAAAAAGTTTTCTGTTTTTTGCAATATGTATATGGTTATCTATTTTTTACATATATGAAATCGAAATAATTCAAAATTATAAATCGATTTTTATTTTAGAACTACCCCAGAAAATATACAAAAATAGTATGAAAATTGTATTAAACATAATTTGGTTTATACTTGGAGGAGCAATATTAGGTTTGCTGTGGTTTGGTATAGGTATTATTTGGTGCATAACTATTATAGGAATCCCCATAGGAATTCAGTGTTTCAAGTTTAGCTCTCTTTTATTTTTTCCTTTCGGTAAAAGAATAGAATATGATAATAGTAGCACATCTTTGTTGTTGAACATTCTTTGGCTCGTTTTTGGTGGACTAAAAACTTCTATCCTTTCTTTTTTATTGGGAATATTATTTTGTATTACCATTATAGGTATCCCTTTTGGGTTACAATGGTTTAAAATGGCAAAACTTTCATTAATGCCATTCGGCTCTTCCATTATTTTAGAAACATAAAAGATACAAACATAAGGTGGGTTCTAAAAATTGATTTTTAAGGGATACAGTTTTTAGGATTTGAATTTTTAGAACCCCTCTTAAATAAAAAGAATAGACAATCACAGCTTTTTGGATAACAATATAGCATGGGTTATGTAGGATATTTAACATGTATGATGTGAATAGCATTTTACCCCTTCGGAGTATAACAAGAGTGTGCTTTCTCTTTTGAATTCCCTACAATATATCTATATTCCCCACTGGTTTACCACCATATCTACAGAAATTTTTTATACGACACTCAGTAATCGCAGGTACTCATAAAATTATTGTTATTTTTCAAAATAATTTAAAAACAAAAAAATATTACCATCATTTTATAATGATATTGCAATTAATGTGTTAATATTACTAAATTACTTTTCAAAAATAAAATCTACACTCATATATCCATTTTCCAAAATACAAATGATTATAAAAACAAAAAAATACCAACTACCAAATTCAATTTTCGTAAAAATAACTTTCAAAAATATATTTATAAAATTTTGGTGGGTAAATCTTATATATATATTTCTAAACCTCCCCTGCATAATACTACCCTCCTGGTGGTGGTCCATAGTATCTACTATTCTACTCATTATATACCATCTATTCTGGTACCTCCAACTATTAGCAATACCTCACTTAGATAAACCTAAATTTAATCGTTTGAAAAAATGGTTTGAAAAAGTATCATATGAAATAAACAGCCAGCAAATTATAATAAAGTATAATATTAAAGAAGGAACATCTCTCAAATGGAATGAAATTCAACGGACCATTGTAACGAAAGACAGCTTTATACTATTTTTTAGCCCTCTTCATATTATACACCTACCCCATAAAATATTTACTAACCCCAACGATATAAAATTTATAGAATCAATAATCAAACAAAAAAAATTATATCATACAGACGATATATTTTTTTATGTAAAAAAGTTTTTTTCTTATAAAAACACAATAGAAAAAACATAATAATCACATATTTCTGAAATTATTTTTATTATACAAAAATAAAATACTCAGCAATCATACTACTATTATTAATTACCATCATCAAATATAATTTTTACACATAAAATAAAAAAAATGAAGAATTTTTTTGAAAAATACAAACTTTTTATACTTAGTGTAATTTGTGCTATAATATTTTTACAAACATTATTTTTTAAAATGAGTGGGGCAGATGAATCGCGTTATATTTTTGGAAAAGTATCCGAGTTCGCTTTTGGAAACCCAGATAAAGAAAGCTTTATAAGATACTTTACAGCTATTATGGAACTTGTAGCCGCTGTACTCCTTATTCCAAAAGCAACATCATGGATAGGAGCCATATTAGGAATAGGTCTTATGAAAGGAGCAATCATCACTCACTTGTTCATAATAGGAATAATACCACAAGGAACTATCTCCATTGCAGGAAAAGACATTACTATAGAGGGAGACAGAGGATATCTCTTTTTACTATCAATAATATGTTTTGTATCATGCGCATCTATTGTATTCATAGAAAAAAGAAAAATACCAATTATTAAAAACTTTTTTCCACAACCATTACCAACATCTAATATAAATGCTACATAAAAAAATAATAGATGTCGCAAAAAAAACACTTATAGATATAGACGACGTGCTAAAAAAAATAAAAGAACCCGATTATAAAAGAAAAGTAGCCGTACTAAACGATGCCACTATCGGACAACATATACGTCATATACTAGAATTTTATAAATGCCTAATGGAAGGAATATCTACAGGCATACTAAATTATGATAACAGAAAAAGAAGCACCGACATAGAAGAAGACCAATTCTTTGCATCCACAGTGTTACAGAATATAATCTATTTTTTAAGTAATAATAAAAAAAACGAAGTAGTATCAATGGAAATAAACTACATGATAAACGAACACTATGAACACAGCACAAAAAAAACAATATTCTCTAACTACTACAGAGAACTTGTATATAATATAGACCATACCATTCATCACATGGCAATGATAAGAATAGGGCTCAAAGAAGTAGCCCCTTACATAACACTTCCCGATGATTTTGGCATTGCAAGTAGTACTATCCAATACCAATTGAAAAAAAATAACTAAAATACATAATAACTCTAACCCATACTATACCTATCATTCATCCAATGCAAAAACTTTGTTTCCTATTACTTTCTACCCTCCTTATAAAACTCGAAAGTAAAGCCGCTTATATTATAACATACATGGATGCCTCACAAACGAATCACCTAAAAGCCTATGGAATAGCATATTGGGTACTCACTAATGAAATAGAAATAGATTGGTTATTAAACTATAGAGGAGGTAGTTTCTTATTCAAATACCATCCAAAGATAGAAAATGAAATGATAATAAAAGGAGTAAAATACGAAGTTATATCCGACCCCGAAGCAAAGGAAATATTAGAAACAATAGCAGACAACTCCCATAACATGGATGCGATGCGACTAGAAAAACACCCCAAAATAGCTGTTTATTCTCCTAAAAGTAAACAACCATGGGACGATGCAGTTACATTAGTACTCACATACGCAGAAATACCATATACTACTATTTTTGATGATGAAGTAATGCAAAATGAACTCCCAAAATACGACTGGTTACACCTACACCACGAAGATTTTACAGGACAATATGGAAAATTCTATGCATCATACTCCGTATACCCATGGTATATAGAACAACAAAAAGAATATGAAATGTCCGCTCAAAAACACGGATTTTTCAAAGTATCCATTCTAAAACTATCCGTAGTAAAAAAAATAAGAGATTTTGTATCAGGAGGCGGATTCCTATTCGCAATGTGTTCTGCCACAGATACCTACGATATAGCACTTGCAGCCGAAGGAATAGATATTTGTGAAAACATGTACGATGGAGACCCCGCTGATAGAAACGCACAATCCAAACTCCATTTTCAAAATACTTTCGCATTCACTAACTTTATATTAGAAATGAACCCTTATATCTACGAATACTCAAACATAGATATGCAACCATCAGAAAGAGGAGTATTAGAAAATAACGACTACTTTAACCTATTTGAGTTCAGCGCAAAATGGGACCCTATACCAACAATGCTCACACAAAACCATGAAAAAATCATTAAATCTTTTATGGGACAAACAACAGCTTTCAGAAATAGTACCATAAAATCTGATGTAATAATAATGGGAGAAAATAAATCTGTTGGAGAAGCAAAATATATACATGGAATATTTGGAAAAGGATTTTGGACTTTTTACGGAGGACATGATCCATCCGACTATCAACACCTAGTAGGGGATCCCCCAACAGACCTAAATCTATTTCCAAACTCACCCGGTTATAGACTCATCTTAAATAATATTTTATTCCCATCCGCAAAGAAAAAGAAACAAAAAACATAAAAAAACACAAAAAAAACA
>JASGCU010000003.1:0-54472 GCA_030053935.1 Chitinophagaceae bacterium | reverse complement strand
TTTTTTTTTACCTTTTTTATATAAAAAATAAAACAAAAATAAAAAAAATAGTAATTTGTCGTTTCACACTATAAATAAAAATAAAATAATATACCAAATAAAATGAATCAAAAAATTAGAATAAAACTAAAATCACACGATCACTTACTTATAGATAAATCATCTGAACAAATACTCCACGCAGTTAAATCTACAGGAGCAAAAGTAAACGGTCCTATACCGCTTCCTACTAAAAAAGAAATATTTACTGTATTAAGATCACCACATGTAAATAAAAAATCAAGAGAACAATTTCAACTCTGTACCTATAAAAGATTACTAGATATATACTCCACAAATACTAAAACTATCGATGCCTTGATGAAAATGGACCTCCCGAGCGGTGTTGACGTAGAAATCAAAGCGTAACAAAAAATAATTGTACTTTTTATTAAAAAATACATATCTTAATAATTTTATATATAAAATAATGATAAAAAATACTTTTTTACTATTATTTTTGATTTTAAAATAAAAAATCATAATTTTACAAATTAAACATATAAATACTAACAAATGTCTGGAATAATTGGAAAAAAAATTGGAATGACCACAGTTTATGAAAATTCTATAAATATAGCATGTACTGTTATACAAGCAGGACCCTGTGTTATCACTCAAATTAAAACAAAAGAAAAAGATAAGTACGAAGCAATACAACTTTCTTACGAAGAAAAAAAAGAAAAACATACAACAAAAGCATTAAAAGGACATTTTAATAAAGCAAACACAACTCCTAAAAGAAAAATTGTAGAGTTTAAAAAATTTAAAGCCGATTACCCCGTAGAACTAGGTAAAGTTCTAAAAATAGAAGATATATTCAACGTAAAAGATAAAGTAAAAGTAGTAGGAACCTCCAAGGGGAAAGGATTCCAAGGAGTAGTAAAACGACATGGATTTTCTGGAGTAGGAGGAGCTACACACGGACAACACAACAGATTAAGAGCACCAGGATCCATAGGGTCTTGCTCTTTTCCATCAAGAGTGTTTAGAGGAATGAGAATGGCAGGAAGAACAGGAAATGATAGAGTTAAAATATCAAATCTAGAAATATTAAAAATTATACCAGAACAAAATATACTCGTTATATCTGGTGCCGTTCCAGGTGCAAAAAATTCATATATAATTATTGAAAAATAAAAATACTTAATAATGAACATAAATATAAAAAAATATACAGGAGAAGACACAGGTAGAATAATAGAACTACCAGATAACATTTTCCAAATCAAACCAAATGATCACGTTATATATTTAGACGTAAAACAATACCTTGCTAATCAAAGACAAGGAACTCATAAAACAAAAGAAAGAGCCGAGGTTTCTAGATCTACTAGAAAAATAAAAAAACAAAAAGGAACAGGAGGAGCAAGAGCTGGAAGCTTAAAATCCCCACTATTTAAAGGCGGAGGAACTATATTCGGACCAAAACCCCGTGATTATCATTTTAAATTGAACAAAAAAGAAAAAATACTCGCAAGAAAATCCGCTCTATCATATAAAGCAACAGAAAATAAAATTCAAGTAGTAGAAAATTTTGATTTAGAAACACCTAAAACAAGAGAATTTTTAAAAATAATACAAAATCTTGATATTATAGATAAAAAAGTACTTTTCATACTAGATAAACAAAATAATAATATCTATCTATCTAGTAGAAATATAAAACAATCCCAAGTTATACTTCTTCCTTATATAAACACATATCAAATTTTAAACGCTGACAATATAATTTTTTTGGAGAAATCAATACAAAATATTCAAAATATTTTAAAATAATTTTTTATGAGTATATTAATAAAACCAATAGTAACAGAAAAAATATCAAACCAAAACAATAAACGAAAATACGGATTTATTGTGGATAAATATAGTAATAAAATAGAAATAAAAAAAGAAATAGAAAGATATTACAAAGTACAAGTAGAATCAGTAAATACAATATTTTATTCAGGAACAAATAAAAACAAGTCTACTAAAACTAAAATAATGAAAGGGAAAACTTTTACATTTAAAAAAGCGATTGTCACCCTTATAGAGGGCAATCTTATAGATTTTTATTCCGAAAAATAATTACTAAATAAAACTATGCCATTAAAAAAAATTAAACCAGTTACACCCGGACAACGCTTTAGAATAGCCCCTGATTATTCAATTCTTACAGCACAAAAACCTGAAAAATCACTTCTTATAAGAATAAAAAAAACAGGAGGAAGAAATAACAAAGGCAGAAGAACAATGAGGTATATAGGAGGAGGACATAAACAAATGTACAGAATAATTGATTTTAAAAGAAATAAATTTAATATAGAAGCAATAGTAAAAAGTATAGAATATGATCCATATCGTTCTTCTTTCGTAGCTTTAGTATATTATAAAGATGGAGAAAAAACTTATATAATAGCACCTCACGGAATCCAAGTAGGACAAACAATTATGTCAGGAAGTGGAATTCCGCCAGAAATTGGAAATGCATTACCTATATCAGAAATACCTCTCGGAACTATTATTCATAATATAGAAATAAAACCAGGACAAGGTGGAAACATGGTAAGAAGCGCAGGATGTTATGCTCAATTAATAGCACGAGAAGGAAAATATGCTACTATAAAAATGCCATCAAATGAAGTGAGAACAGTACTCGTCACTTGTACCGCTACAATAGGATCTGTTTCAAACGCAGAACATATGAACATAAGTATTGGAAAAGCAGGAAGATCTAGATGGATGGGAAGAAGACCACGTGTAAGAGGCGTTGCTATGAATCCAGTAGACCATCCGATGGGAGGAGGTGAAGGAAAAGCTTCCGGAGGACAACCAAGATCTAGAAAAGGACTTTATTCTAAAGGGAAAAAAACAAGATCAAAAATAAAATACTCTAATAATATGATAATTACTAAACGAAAATAGTATGGGAAGATCGCTAAAAAAAGGTCCTTATATTGATTATAGACTTGATGTTAAAATACAAAATATTGCCAAAACAGGAAAAAAAACAGTTATTAAAACATGGTCCAGAAGATCTACCATATCTCCAGATTTTGTAGGATATACATTCGCGGTACATAACGGTAACAAATTTATTCCTGTATACATTACCGAAAACATGGTTGGACATAAATTAGGCGAGTTTTCGCCTACAAGAGTATTTAGAGGACATACACCTGGTAAAAAAGAAAAAATATAACACTATAATATATGGAAGCAAGAGCAGCACAAAAAAAAATACCCACTTCTCCTAGGAAAATGAGATTAATAGCGGATACTATTAGAGGAAAAAAAATAACTACAGCTATAAATATTTTAAAACATGAAAAAAGCCACTGTTCTATCAGCTTGGAAAAAACCCTTATGTCTGCCATGAAAAATTGGGAAGAAAAAAACCCCGAATCCTTAGCGATAGAAGAAAATACACTTTTTGTAAAAGAAATATATGTAGATAGCGGTAAAATGCTAAAAAGACTAAGACCCGCCACAAAAGGAAGAGGATTTAGAATAAGAAAACGTTCAAATCATCTTACTATAGTATTAGAAAGCATGGAATTTATAACAGAACCCGATCAAATAGAAGATAAAAATCAAGATTCATATAACCAAAATGATACAAAAAAAAATAAAATCACATAACTTAAGAAATTATATTATATCGTATGGGACAAAAAGTGAATCCAATAGGATTAAGAGTAGGTGTCGTTAGAAATTGGGATTCTAATTGGTATGGAGGATCTAATTTTTCTGAAAAACTATTAGAAGATGAAAAAATTAGAAATTATATTAATAAAAAAATATATAGGAACGGGATATCTAAAATATATATAGAAAGAACCCTAAAACAAGTAATACTAACTATTCGTACATCTAAACCAGGAACAATAATAGGCAGAGGAGGAACAGAAGTAGATAAAATGAAAGATGAAATACAAAAAATAAGTAATAAAGAGATTACTATAAATATATCCGAAATAAAAAAACCAGAAATGGACGCATATTTAGTAGCCCAATCTATATCTTTACAAATAGAGGCAAGAACCCCTTATAAAAAAGTAATAAAACAAGCTATAGCAACTTCTATGAAATCGAGTATTTATGGAATAAAAATTAGAGTATCCGGACGACTTGGTGGTGCTGAAATGGCAAGAGCAGAACAATATAAAGAAGGAAGAATACCATTACAAACTATAAGAGCAGATATTGACTACGCTACATCTGAAGCAAATACAATTTATGGAAAGATAGGAATCAAAGTATGGATATTTAAACAAGAAATATATAGTAGAAAAAAACAAAATAATCCAGAAAATGAAAAAGATTTGACAGCAAAACATAGTTATAACCAAAACCATATGAATACTCATGAAAAAGAACCTAATGAGACGCATATTCAAAAACACCAAAAACGAGCATTGGATGAAAAATATTCTTCTACTAATGTTAAATCAAATGAAATGGAAAACAAATCAAAAAAAAATGGTTCACTAAAACGATACAATAAAAACAATAACAAACCATTAGAAAATCATAAAAAATAACTCATTCACTATTAGAATAAAGAGCTACTTATAAAAACATGTTGCAACCAAAAAAAACAAAATTTAGAAAACAACAAAAAGGAAGAATAAAAGGAATAGCTCAACGCGGGCATGACATAGCATTTGGAACATTTGGATTAAAAGCAATAGAACCCGGCAGAATAACGTCTAGACAAATAGAGGCGTCTAGAATAGCAGTTACGAGATATATGAAACGAGAAGGACAAGTATGGATTAGAATATTTCCTGATAAACCGATTACAAAAAAACCAGCAGAAGTACGTATGGGGAAAGGAAAAGGATCTCCTGAGTATTGGGTAGCTGTTGTAAAACCTGGAACCATACTTTTTGAATCCGTTGGTATACCATTAGATGATGCAAAAGAATCACTCCGTTTAGCTGCAATGAAATTGCCAATAAAAACAAAATTTGTCGTTAAAAGAGATTACGTAAATAAATAATATGAAAAATAAAATAGACATAAAAGCATATTCGTTAGAGGATTTGTATTCTAAAATAGAAATAGAAAAAAATACTCTTCTAAAATTGAAATTAGCTCATTCTATTACACCAATAGAAAACCCAAAACGCATTAGTGTAGTACGAAAAACTATAGCAATGATATATACAGAAATATCTATCAGAAAATCTAAACCAATTCAATGAAAGAAAGAAATATAAGAAAAGAAAGAATAGGAAAAGTAATTAGCAACAAAATGCAAAAATCAATAGTGGTGGAAATTCATAGAAGAGAAAAACACCATGTGTACGGTAAATTTATAGGTAAAACCACAAAATTTATGGTCCATGATGAAAAAAACGAATCAAAAATAGGTGATACAGTTCATATAATGGAAACAAGACCATTAAGTAAAAATAAACGTTGGCGATTAGTTGAAATCATAGAAAGAATAAAATAATGATACAACAAGAAAGTAGATTAAATGTTGCGGATAATTCGGGGGCAAAAGAAATACTTTGTATTCGTGTGCTAGGTGGAACAGGAAAACGCTATGCATCTGTGGGTGATAAAATAATAGTATCCATAAAATCAGCATTATCAAACGGTAATGTAAAAAAAGGAACTGTTTCTAAAGCTGTTATAGTGAGAACAAAAAAAAAAATAAGAAGAAAAGACGGATCTTATATTAGCTTTGAAGATAATGCTGCTGTATTACTTACTGCTAATGATGAACCAAAAGGGACTCGTATATTTGGTCCTGTAGCGCGTGAATTAAGAGAAAAACAATTTATGAAAATAATATCTTTAGCACCAGAAGTATTATAAAAATATGCAAAACAACACAAGAACAAAAAAACTACATATTCGTAAAAATGATACTGTGAAAATAATAGCAGGAAATAGTAAAGGAAAAACAGGAAAAATCATTTCTATTTTGAAAAAAGAGCAAAAAGCTATTGTACAGGGGTGTAACATGGTTATTAAACATTTAAAACCAACTGCTGCAAATACAAAAGGAGGGATTATAAAAAAAGAAGCACCTATTCATATAAGTAATATTATGGTAGTATATTCAGGAGTAGCATCAAGAATAGGAAGAAAATTAGATGATACCGGTAAACTTAAAAGGTACTCAAAAAAAGGAGGAGTTTTTATTTAAATATTTATGATAGAACCAAGATTAAAAATAAAATATAGAGAAGAGATATTACCAAATATGGTAGAACACTTTCGTTACAGGTCTATAATGCAAGTCCCGAAAATAACGAAAATATGTATTAATAAAGGAATTGGTGTAGCGGTTAATGATAAAAAACTTGCTGATATAGGTGCCGAAGAACTCACATTAATTACAGGACAGAAATCTTTGATAACCAAATCTAAAATAGCTATATCAAATTTTAAACTTCGTGAAAATATTCCTATAGGAGCAAAAGTTACATTACGAGGAAATAAAATGTATGAATTTTTAGATAGATTAATAAATGTAGCATTACCTCGTGTAAGGGATTTTAAAGGAATAAGAGAAAATGGATTTGATGGAAGAGGGAATTACACACTTGGTATCAAAGAGCAAATTATTTTTACAGAAATAAGTATAGAAAAAGTTTCAAAAATTTCTGGTATGGATGTTACATTTGTAACTTCCGCAAAAAATGATGAAGAATCATATAGACTTTTAAAATTGTTCGGATTACCTTTCGTAGTAAAAAATAAATAAAACATGGCAAAAAAATCTGTAGTAATTAGAAATTTAAAAAGATTAGAATTAGTAAAAAAATATAAAGATAAAAGAGAATCTTTAAAGAAAGCTAGAGATACAAAAGGACTAGATAAACTGCCACGTAATGCTTCTCCCGTCAGAATTCATAATAGATGTAATTTAACAGGAAGACCTCGGGGGTATATGAGGAAATTTGGAATATCTAGAATCGCTTTTAGAGAAATGGCATCTTTAGGGAAAATTTCCGGGATTACAAAAGCAAGTTGGTAACATAATACATAATCTAAAAAACCATATTACAATAAAAAATATGATGTCAGATCCAATAGCAGATTTTCTTACGAGAATTAGAAATGCTATAAAAGCAAGTCACAAAATAGTAGATATTCCATCTTCTAATATAAAAAAAGAATTGTGTAAAGTACTTTATGAAAATGGATATATTCTGAATTACAAAACTTTAGAAGATAATAAACAAGGAATTATTAGAATCGCATTAAAATATGCACAATACAATAAATCAAGTGTTATTCAATGTATAGAAAGAGTAAGTACACCCGGTCTCAGAAAATATGTAAAAGCAACAAAAATGCCACGTGTTCTCAATGGGATGGGTATAGCAATACTTTCTACATCCAAAGGATTAATGACTGATAAGCAGGCAAAGCTAAATAATACAGGTGGTGAAATATTATGTTACGTATATTAATACTAATTAAATAATTATGTCAAGAATTGGAAAAAAACCTATTATCTTACAACAAGGGATTTCAGTTAGTGTAGATGAGAGTAATCATATTGTAAAAATAAAGGGGTCTAAAGGTGAATTATCTTGTAAAATAGATGAAAGTATTCAAATAACCATAGATAAGAATACTCTTTTAGTAAATAGAGTTAGTGATCAACGTAGGCATAGAGCTCTGCATGGGTTATATAGAAGTATTATCAATAATATGGTAATTGGAGTTATGAACGGTTATAAAGTTCAGATGGAAATTGTGGGAGTAGGATTTAAAGCTACTCATCAAAATAACTTATTGGAAATGAGTTTAGGGTATTCTCATACTATATTTATGAGTTTGCCACAAGAAGTAAAAGTTTTCACAGAAACATTAAAAGGGAAAAATCCGATAATAACTTTAGAATGTATAGATAAACAACTATTAGGACAAGTAGCTGCAAAAATAAAATCATTACGTCCAGCGGAACCATATAAAGAAAAAGGAATAAAATTTGTAGGAGAAATTATTAGAAGAAAAGCAGGAAAAACAGCTAGTAAAAAATAAAAAAATGAGTATTAGTAAACAAGAAAAAAGATTACGTATAAAAAAAGGAGTAAGAAGTAAAATAAAAGGGACTCTTGAACGACCTCGCATGAGTGTTTTTAAGAGTAA
The DNA here is from genome assembly GCA_030053935.1 of Chitinophagaceae bacterium. Lineage (NCBI taxonomy): Bacteria > Pseudomonadati > Bacteroidota > Chitinophagia > Chitinophagales > Chitinophagaceae > Chitinophagaceae bacterium. The sequence continues at coordinate 46,324 of JASGCU010000003.1, read as the reverse complement.
TAAAAATATTTATGTCCAACTTATAGATGATACGAGAGGATATACTATAGTTTCTTCTTCTTCTGCAGATATTGGATTTAAAGATAAAATTAATTTAGAAATTTCAAAATCTGTTGGCAAAAAAATAGGAGAAAAAGCAATAGAAAAAGGAATAATAAATTGTGTTTTTGATAGAAATGGTTATCCGTACCATGGGAGGATAAAAGCTTTAGCAGAATCCGCCAGAGAAACAGGTTTAAAGTTTTAATTAATTAAAAACATCTTTAATAGGTAAAATAAATGCTAAAAATAGAAGATACTGAGTACAGAGAAAAAGTAGTGGCTATTAATAGGGTAACAAAAGTTGTAAAGGGGGGAAGAAGATTTAGTTTTTCCTTGGTATTGGTTGTTGGGAATGGTAATGGAATAGTAGGACATGGATTAGGAAAAGCAAATGAAATAAGTGATGCTATTAATAAAGCAAGGGATGATGCAAAGAAAAATTTAATAAAGATTCCAATTATTAATAGTACTCTTCCTCACGAGGCAATAGGAAAATTTGGAGGGGGGTTTGTACTTATAAAACCTGCTACTGTAGGAACTGGAGTTATTGCAGGAGGAACTATGAGATCTGTATTGGAAGCAGTAGGAGTTCATAATTGTTTGGCAAAATCAAAAGGGTCATCTAATCCTCATAATGTGGTGAAAGCGACGTTTCATGCTCTAGAAAAAATGAGAGACTCTTTTTTCATTGCAAAACAAAGAGGTATTAGTTTGGAAAAAGTCTTTAACGGTTAAATCAATATGAAAGAAAAAGTAATTATAACACAAATAAAAGGTGTTTCAGATAGAGCAAATTACCAAAGAAGAACTTTATTAGCACTTGGATTGGGAAAAATAAATAGAAGTGTAGAAAAAGCATACAACCCTCAAATACAAGGAATGGTATTAAGTGTAAATCATTTGGTAAAATATATTATAATAAAACATTAAACGTATAAACGATATTATGAAGTTACATAATTTAAAGCCGGCAACAGGATCTGTAAAAAAAGAAAAAAGAATTGGAAGAGGTACTGGATCAGGGCATGGTGGAACCTCTACTCGTGGTCATAAAGGAGCACAGTCACGGTCTGGGTATAGTAGAAAAATAGGATTTGAAGGAGGACAAATGCCTTTACATAGAAGGATACCTAAATTTGGTTTTAATAATAATAATAAAAAAAAATATAGAACTATAAATGTAGGGTTACTAAATTCGTTTGTAGAATCTACAAAAATTATAGAATTAACGCATGATGTTTTGATTCAGAATGAAATCTGTAATAAAAAAGATAGCATTAAAATATTAAATAAAGGAGAATTAAATCATAAAATTTCTGTGTTTGCTCATAAATTTTCTCAAGAAGCCGTTCACACTATTGAAAAACTAGGGGGAAAAGTACATATTATTAATGAGAATAAAAATAAATTATAACAAAAAATAAAACGATTCAGTAATGAATAAGTTTATCTCGGTCATAAAAAATATTTTTTCAATAGAACCATTAAGAGTTAGAATAATAAATACTTTATATTTTGTTCTTATATTTAGAATAGGTTCATTTATTGTATTGCCTGGTATTGATCCTACTAAACTTTTAGACAATCAAGGAGGAATTTTAGGATTATTAGATACTTTTGTGGGAGGAGCTTTTAGCAATGCATCTATATTTGCTTTAGGAATTATGCCGTACATATCTGCTTCTATTGTGTTGCAACTTTTGACAATTACTATTCCATATTTTCAAAGAATGCAAAAAGAAGGGGATTCGGGGAGAAAAAAAATTAATCAATATACAAGAATATTAACAGTTCTTATCACGGTTGTTCAAGCATCTAGTTATATTGCGGTAAGTATCCCTAAAGAGGCAATAGTAATGGAAAATAGATTCTTGTTTTCTTTATCATGCATTGTAATATTAGTTGCTGGTACTATATTTTGTATGTGGTTAGGAGAAAAAATAACAGATAAAGGGATAGGGAATGGTATATCTATGCTTATAATGATAGGAATAGTTTCTAGATTTCCGACTGCAATTTTGTTAGAAGCATATTCTCGGGGTATGGGACAGATGTTAATATTTATATTAGAACTTTGTTTTTTATTTTTTGTAATAATAATGGTAGTTATGCTTATTCAAGGGGTTAGAAAAATTCCCATTCAATATGCTAAACAAATAGGAAGTCGTGTTCAAGGGGTTCAAAGGCAGTATTTACCTCTTAAAGTGAATTCTGCTGGGGTTATGCCGATTATATTTGCACAATCTCTCATGTTCGTTCCTTCTTTGATAGCAAGTTTTTTTACAGAACAAAATGATGTAGTATCATATATAGTAGCTTCTTTTTCAGATTACAGATCTTGGCAGTATAATTTAATGTTTGCGGTTCTCATTATTATATTTACTTTTTTTTACACTGCTATTACAGTGGATCCAAATCAGATAGTGGATGATATGAAACGTAATGGTGGATTTATACCTGGAATTAAACCGGGGAAAGATACAGCTGAATTTATAGATAATATACTATCAAAAATAACATTACCTGGTGCGTTATTTTTGGCTTTGATAGCTATAATGCCATCATTCGCTGGAATTGTGGGAGTAAAAAACGAGTTTTCACAATTTTTTGGTGGTACTTCCTTGCTTATTATGGTTGGTGTTATCTTAGAGACCTTACAGCAAATAGAAAGTTATCTTTTAATGATGCATTATGAAGGTATTATGAAAACGGGGAAGTTTAAAGAACGATTTAATATAAATGATTCGGTTTAATAAAGATATATAAATACAATGGCAAAGCAATTTTCTATAGAAAAAGATGGAACTATAATTGAGGCTTTATCTAATGCAATGTTTACTGTTGGATTAGAAGGGGGGCATAAGGTTTTATCTCATATATCAGGAAAGATGCGAATGAATTATATAAAAATTTTACCTGGGGATAAAGTAAGAATAGAAATGTCTCCGTATGATTTAACAAAAGGTAGGATAGTTTTCAGATATAAAAATTAATTATTATGAAAGTAAAAACATCAGTAAAAAAAAGAAGTGTGGATTGTAAAATAATTCGTAGGAAAGGAATATTATATGTAATTAATAAAAAAAATCCAAGATTTAAACAAAGACAAGGATAATTATGGCACGTATAGCTGGAGTAGATATTCCCGATAATAAAAGAGGAGAAATAGGACTTACTTATATTTTTGGAATAGGGAAAAAATTAGCACAAAAGATACTTACAAATGCTAATATAGATTGGAATAAAAAGGTATCCGAATGGACTGATCAAGAATCAAAAAAAATTAGAAGTATTATTTCTGAGAATATTAAAGTAGAAGGTGTTCTTAAATCAGATGTACAGTTGAGTATAAAAAGACTACTAGACATAGGATGTTATAGAGGATTGCGTCATAGAAAAGGACTTCCTGTGAGAGGACAGCACACCAAAAATAATAGTAGAACGAGGAAAGGAAAAAGAAAAGTGGTTGCAAATAAAAAGAAAGTTACTAAATAGAAATTAATTAGCTATGGTAGAAAAGAAAAAAGATAAAACAAAAAAAAGAGTTGTAATTGTTGAAGCTATCGGACAAGCACATATACGTGCTTCGTTTAATAATATTATTATTTCTATTACAAATAACAAAGGAGAGGTTATATGCTGGTCTTCAGCTGGAAAATCAAAATTTAGAGGATCAAAAAAAAATACACCTTATGCTGCACAAGTAACTGCGCTTAATTGTTCACAAGCAGCTTATGAGATGGGACTACGAAAAGTAGATGTATTTGTGAGTGGTTCTGGTTCTGGAAGAGATTCGGCTATTAGAACTATTCAAAGTACAGGTATAGAAATAGCATGTATAAGAGATGTAACTCCCTTACCTCATAATGGGTGTCGTCCTCCAAAAAGACGTAGAGTATAAAAAATAAATAAAGTAAGAAAAGATGGCAAGATACATAGGACCAAAAATAAGAATATCAAGAAAATTTGGAGAACCAATTTTAGGTGGTGGTAAAGTATTGCAGAGGAAAAATACACCTCCTGGGCAACATGGAAGAGGTAGAAAAAAAAAGGCATCTACGTATGCTATTCAACTCGCAGAAAAACAAAAAGCAAAATATTTATATGGTGTTTTAGAAAAACAATTTTATAATACGTTTTATAAAGCGTCTAGTAAAGAAGGAGCAGCTGGAGAAAATTTATTAAAAATGTTAGAGAGTAGATTAGACAATGTAGTATATAGATTAGGTATAGGAAAAACAAGAAGGGAAGCAAGACAACTTGTATCCCATAAGCATATCATTGTAAATGATAATGTGGTTAATATACCGAGTTATTTTTTAAAAAGCGGAGATATTGTTGGTGTAAGGGAAAGCTCTATATCTTTAGAAATAATATCCAAGAATTTTCAAGTTACTAATCAAACAAAATATGACTGGTTAGAATGGGATACTAAAGGAATGAAGGGCAAATTTATTTATGCCCCATCTAAAAAGGAAATACCAGAAAATATTAATGAACAATTAATAGTTGAACTTTATTCTAAATAAATAATATAATTTTTTATGTCTATATTAGAATTTCAAAGGCCTGAAAAAGTGGCGATGGAAAAATTGGGCAGTAATAAGGCTTCTTTTACATTTAAACCTTTGGAAAGGGGTTACGGAGTAACTATAGGTAATGCATTGAGAAGAATACTTTTATCTTCTTTGGAAGGATATGCGATAACATCTATAAAAATACCTGGGGTGTTACATGAATTCTCTACTGTTGAGGGGGTAATGGAAGATGTTACAGAAATAATACTCAATCTTAAAATGATACGATTCAAAAAAATTTCTGCTGATATTCATGATAAAATAAATATCCGTATTTCAAAGAAAAATAAATTTGTGGCAGGAGATATAATGAAATTTACTTCTTCATACGAAGTGCTAAATCCTAAGCATATTATATGTAATTTGGAAGAAAACATTAATTTTGAAATAGAATTAACAATTCAAAAAGGACGCGGTTATATTTCAGCAGAAGATAATAAAGAATCTAACGAAGAAAATAGTATAGGGGTCATATACACCGATTCTATATTTACACCAATTAAAAATGTAAAGTATAGTGTAGAAAACACAAGAGTAGAACAAAAAACGGATTATGAACAGCTTACATTATATATAGAAACAGATGGTTCTATAGATACTAAAGATGCTTTAAGATCGGCGGCAAAAATACTAATACAACATTTTGCACTCTGTTCGGATTCTGAAATAGAATTAGATGACAGCTTACCAAAACAGGTAGATGATGAAGAATATTTGTATATGCGTAAATTGCTAAGAATATATATTGAAGATTTGGGATTATCTGTAAGAGCTTATAACTGCCTTAGAATGTCTGGTATAAAAACATTAGGGGATTTAGTAAGATTGGATATAACAGATATGATGAAATTTAGAAATTTTGGAAAAAAATCATTAACAGAAATAGAAAAACTTGTGAAAGATAAAAGATTAGAATTCGGAATGGATGTATCAAAATATAAAATAGATATAGAATAAAAATATATGAGACACGGAAAAAAAAACAATCACTTGGGAGTAAAATCTAAACATAGACGCTCTTTACTTTCAAATTTAGCAAATTCTCTCATTCTAAAGAAACGAATTACTACTACTATTGCAAAAGCAAAATCTTTAAGGCAATATGTAGAACCACTTATTACTAGATCGAAAATAGTATTTAGTAACGGAGAAAAAGAAAACAGTTCTTCCACAAGTATATCATCTGTGGATATGAATAAAAAAATAACACACTATAGAAGAGTTGTTTTTAGTTATCTTAAAAATAAGGAAAGTGTTCATGAACTTTTCTCTACTATTTCTAATAAAGTAATTAATAGAAATGGAGGGTATACGAGGATTATTAAAACTGGTAGCCGTTTAGGTGATGGTGCAGATATGTGTATTATAGAATTAGTGGATTTTAATACTCTTTTATTAGAAAGCGCTAAAGATACTACAGAGGAAAAGAAGCGCATACGACGAGGAAAGGGAACAAAAAAAGAATCTACAGCTATAGAAAATGTACAAATAGTAAATAAATAAAAAAATAATTTACAGATACTTTTAGTTGTTAAAAACAAACAATTTTGTTATTGTATTGAGAGTATCGTGTAAAAAATATGATGTTTAATAAATATACAGAAATGATGTATTTTATAATTTTCTAAGTCCTTTTAAATTCCTGTTAATTTTATATGCATTACACAGCAAATTCAGAAAGATATAAAACAATGGAATATCGGAGGTGTGGCAAAAGCGGTTTAAAATTACCTGCCATATCTTTAGGACTATGGCATAATTTTGGATATGTGGATCCTTTCGCAAATCAATTAGAAATTATTAAAACATCTTTTGATAATGGTATTACACATTTTGATTTAGCAAATAATTATGGACCTCCTTCAGGGGCAGCGGAAGAAAATTTTGGAAAGATATTACACCAAAATTTTAAAAAATACAGAGATGAAATGATTATTTCCACAAAGGCAGGATATTATATGTGGGAAGGTCCGTATGGAGATTTTGGTTCTAAAAAATATTTAATTTCTAGTTTAGACCAAAGTTTAAAAAGGATGAAAATAGATTATGTAGATATTTTTTATCACCATAGATTTGATGCTGATACTCCTTTAGAAGAAACTATGGGGACACTACACTCTATTGTACAACAAGGAAAAGCTCTTTATATAGGAATTTCAAATTATAAAGCGAAAGATTCAGAAAGAGCATTTGAAATACTAACGAAATTAGGTGTAAAATGTACCATACACCAACCTAAATATTCTTTGTTAAACCGATGGGTAGAAAGTGAACTATTAGACATACTTTATAAAAATGGAGTTGGTTGTATCCCGTTTTCTCCGCTAGCTCAAGGATTACTTACAAATAAATACATTACTTCTATTCCTCAAGATTCTAGAGCATATAAGCCCACAGGATTTTTAAAACAAGAAGAAGTAAATAATGAAGTAATGGAGAAGATAAAAAAATTAAATGATATAGCCCAAAAAAGGAATCAGACACTTGCCCAAATGTCATTAGGATGGTTATTAAAGAATCCAAATATTACTTCTGTTCTCATCGGGGTGAGTAAAGTGACTCAATTAATAGATTGTTTGGGCGCTCTTCAAAATTATAACTTTACTCAGGAAGAAATAGATAGTATAGATCAAGTTGTAAAACATTGATATTTATAGCATAAAAGGGGACTATTTATTATTATTTTATTTGATAATACATCATTTAATATCTTAAAAATGAATATTTTTGATATTATTAGAAACAAAAATTTTATAATGATAAAAGATCTACTTTGTTAGATTACATACAATAAAATAGTTTTTTTATTGGTAATAAAAAAAAACTACTTAAAAAGATACGATAGAATATATTTTCAATAATGGCAAAGATAAAATATTACTATAATTCAGATACTTGTAAATACGAACCTATAAAAAGTTCTCCATGGGATTGGTTTCTTAATGTAATGGCATTTGTATTGAGTACTTTAATATTCGCTTTAAGTATTTTATTATTTTATGTCAAATATTTTGATTCACCTAAAGAAGCAAATCTCCGAAAGGAAAAAGAATCTTTAGAGTTCTATCATAAAATATTTTCAGAAGAAACCCATGATATTCAGAAGAGATTAAAATTACTTCAAAAAAAAGATATAGATATATATAGAACTATTTTTCAAAGTGATCCTATGTCCCTTACTTTAAAAGCAACAGACACAAAAAGTAGTGATATATATAAAAAAATTAATGAATCTGATATAGAGCAAAAAACTATTTTATTAGATCTTACAAAACGTTTAGAGAATCTCAAAAAACAAATATATAATCAGACAAAATCTTACGATGAGATACTATCTCTAGCGAAGAAAAAAGATGATTTAACGCAATCCATTCCAGCTATTCAACCAATTCTAAACCCTAATTTGGATAAACTTTCTTCAGGATATGGTCCGCGAATTGATCCTTTTTTAAAAGTAAGACGGATGCATGAAGGAGTAGATTTTTCTGCTACTTTAGGAACAGAAATACATGCTACGGGGAACGGGGTAGTTATTTTAGTAAAATCAACTTTTTGGGGATATGGTAAACATATAATGATAGATCATGGTTTTGGCTACAAAACTTTATATGCACATATGAGTAGTTTTAATGTGAAACAGGGGCAGAAAGTCACAAGGGGAGATATAATAGGTTTTGTAGGAAGTACTGGAAAATCGACCGCTCCTCATCTTCATTATGAAATTCATATAAATGGAAAACGTGAGAATCCGGTAGCATTCTTTTCTAGAGATATGACCCCTGAACAATATGAAGAAATTATACGATTGGCTTCTATAGAAAATCAATCATTAGGGAACGGAGAATAGTGATTTACTTATCCCTTACGAAAAAAAATTAGGTTATGTGTAAAGTATGGTGAGAAAGATTACGATGTTATAACAGTGAGAACAAGAGCATCTTTATGATTTTATTTTTTCTTAAAAAATAAGTAATTTTCTCACAAATCTCCTATTTCTGGCTGTAAATGAGATATGCATCTTTTCGATAGATAATGTCCCTTGTTTGTCAATAACACATTTATCTACCAAAATAACGTTTGAAATGTCCCCCCCAGTTATCAAAATAAGGGTCCTATTTTTAATTTTTTTAGATTTTCATTCAGTTTTTTTGAATGTTTTTGCATTTCTTTTTCCCATAGCATACGCTAAAATTTCTTTTGTTTATGGAGCATAAGCATGGATTATCCATAACTTTCTTTTCTTTTTGTGTGTTATATACGATCAAAACTCATTGATTTGGATGCTTGTATATGCCTTTTGTTTTGGTATTATTTTATGTTTTTAAACTTGCAACACCAGTAATTTTAACACGAATTGAGTACCCCACTTTCAGAATCACTGCTATATTTTGAATTCTAAAATTTTTATCTAATAGGTTGATTATCAGTTTTTTTATTCAAGTATCTGCTTCGTTGTAAATACTTTCATATTGAAATTATTTCTTACAATATTTGCACTTAAAATTTTGAACCCATTTAGGGTTCTTTCCATTTTTTACAACTTTTGTACCATGACAATGAAGACGCGATACTTGTACTTTTATCTCACGCATAAATAGGAAAAGTTGCAAATTTTCCGTATATTTTATCATATATTTAGCTCCATAACCTATAATTTTAAGATAAAATTTTTTTCCTTCTTACGATGAAATATCAATGTCCATGCAAATTCTTGTTATTTCGTATTTATTTTCATAACTATTTATTTTTTATTTTATATAATGATTCCTATAATCTCGGTTATGTTCCTTTTAATCTCTATTTTAAATCAATTGAAACAATAAAAAACTTTACCTCAATAAGATATCGGTCATCATAAATCAAAGAACTTTTTTTGAAAAGAAATTATATACAAGACAGTATTTTTTTATTTTTAGCCAAAAAAGAATAGAGATGCGCAAAAAAAACATACTTTTGCTCTGAATTTTTTAAGATTTCAAATGATTTTTTATATTTTTTGAATTTCACAATAATCAAAATCAATTTTAAGCACTTGCCTTTGTTCTTACCAAAAAACCAATGGAAGATTTTCTCTATTTTTTTTCTTTTTCCGATGCCAATATCAAATATGTAGTGATAGGTTCGGTGTTATTGTCCATCAGTTCGGCTCTTATCGGGAGTTTTATATTCGTCAAGAAACAATCCCTCATCGGTGATGCATTATCTCATTCCGTTTTACCAGGGATTTGCCTCTCATTTCTCATTTCGGGAAATAAAAATCCTCTCTTTTTAGTAATAGGAGCAATGGTTACCGGATGGTGTTCTCTTTGGCTTATACATATTATATCCCATAACACAAAAATAAAAGAAGATGCTGCCATAGGCATAACTCTCTCGTTCTTTTTTAGTTTAGGAATATGGATGTTGACTATTATTCAGCACTCGGGGAACGCGGAACAGAGCGGACTTGACCATTATATTTTTGGAAAAGCGGCATCTATTGTCCGAGAAGATGTAATGGTGTTTCTATTCCTTTGTCTCTTCGTGTTATCAGTAATTGTTCTTTTCTATAAAGAGTTTCATCTGATGGTTTTCGATAAAGAATTTGCTAAAAGTATAGGACTTCCTACTAAATTATTAGAATTTTTAATCAGTTTTCTGAGCATATTGTCCGTAGTTATGGGGATCCAAGCGGTGGGTATAGTGCTTATGTCTGCTATGCTCATTACCCCTGTTGCTATTTCCCGATTTTGGACAAATAATTTTATTCGTTTATTACTCTATTCCTGTGTTTTTTCTACTTTTGCATCTGTTATAGGAGCATATATTTCTTATACAGCTCCTTCTATGCCTACGGGACCATGGATAGTTATTGTTCTATCAGGAATTGCTTTTTTTTCTTTCTTTTTTTCTCCATACAGGGGTTTCTTTTATAAGTTTTTCAAAAAAATACTGCTTTCTCAAAAGATATTAGAGGAAAATATTCTTAAAACCTTTTATGCTTTGGGGGAGCATAACCTTTTGTTTTTTGAACCAATAACAAAACATTCTATTCAAAAAAAACGATATTTTTCTTCTTTAGAATTAAAGAGAGGACTTTATTTCTTATGGACTAAGGGGTATATATTCAAACAAAAAGATTCTTGGAAATTTACAGATAAGGGGAGGAAAAAAGGGCAAAATATAGTGAAAGTTCATAGATTATGGGAAATGTATTTAGCAAATTACTTACATATACCCACAAAGAATGTCCACGAAGATGCAGAAAATATAGAACATATTATCACCCCTGAAATAGAAAAAAAATTAGAACAGAAATTACAATTTCCCCACACCGACCCGCACAATTCTAAAATACCTTATTAAAAACAATTGATGGAAAAAATATGGGTTTATAAAGATGCACCCGAAGAAAAAAAAACACAAGAAATTCTCCCCTTAGTAGCGAACAATAAAATAGTAGCAACTCTCCTATTGCAAAGAGGATACGATACTGAGGAAAAAATAAAAAATTTTTTATCACCGAATATTTCCCATTTGCACGATCCTTTTTTAATGAAAGATATGCACAAGGCGGTTTGCAGAATAGAACAATCAATCCTTCACGATGAAAATATTCTTGTATATGGAGATTATGATGTAGATGGTACTACAGCTGTCTTTTTGGTGTATAAATTTTTACATTCCTACCACCAAAAACTTTCTTTTTATATTCCTAATAGACATTTAGAAGGGTATGGGATCTCTGAAAAAGGTATTATGTGGGCATCGGAGAATGGCATAAAACTTATTATTGCTTTGGATTGTGGGATAAAATCTGTAGACAAAGTATCCCTTGCCAATTCTTTAGGGATAGATATAATCATCTGTGACCATCACATACCTGACGATGTTCTGCCAAATGCAATTGCTATTTTGAACCCGAAACAATCTGAATGCCCTTATCCTTACAAAGAACTGACGGGCTGTGGTATAGGATTGAAGCTTGTTCACGCCTTTTCTCTGAAAAATGATATATACGAAGGAGAAGTATTGCAGCATTTATATGCTGTTGCTATTAGCATTTGTGCAGATATTGTTCCTATAACAGGCGAAAATAGAGTCATTACTGCTCTCGGTATTGAGCAAATACAAAATAACCCTCCCACTGCTATCAGAATGTTAAAAAAAGTATTAGGATTAGAACACAAAAAAATAAATGTTACAGATATTGTTTTTGGTATAAGCCCTATAATTAATGCACCTGGCAGAATATCTAATGCTGATATTATTATTAAATTGCTACTTTCGGACGACGAAGAAGAATGTTTTCAATTTGCAAAAGAAATGAATGCGGAGAATAAAGAACGAAGATCTATTGAAAAAATAATGAGTGGGGAAGCAATATCTTTGATAGAAAACGATGCAACCTTACAAGCAGCTCATTCTACGGTGCTTTTTCAAGAACATTGGAATAAAGGGGTAGTAGGAATAGTTGCCTCGCGTTGTATAGAGAAGTATTACCGTCCTACTATTATTCTTACTGAATCTAATGGGAAATTAGTTGGCAGTGGCAGGTCTATAAAAGATTTTGACCTCTATAATGCTATTGAGGAATGTAAAGATTTTTTACAGCAATTTGGAGGGCATTCCCACGCTGCAGGACTCACATTAGAAAAGCAACATTTTCATTCTTTCGCAAAAAAATTTGAGGAAATAGTGCAGCGCAATAAAAAACCGTACTTGTTATTTCCTAAAGTAGAAATAGATATGGTGATACCTTTCCATGATAATTTTCTTTCCCTCTTTCAAAATCTCTCTCAAATGGCACCTTTTGGTCCCTCCAATATGAGACCTACTTTTGCATCTACATTTGTCCAAGCAAAGAATGTTACTTTACTAAAAAATGCACATATCAAAATGTTTATCACACAAGCACGCGAAACAAACGTAGGATACAATGCAATTGCTTTTGGTATGCTACATGTGTACGAAGCGATTCGTTCGGGAGCTTATTTTCATATAGCATATTCTTTTGAAAAAAGCGATTTTTCGCCGCACATTCCGATAGAATTGCATATAAAAGATATAAAAATAGACTAAGAAAAATTTTGTGTTTATAATGTAAAAATAAAAAATTATCACAAACTTTATACAATATAAAATATATAATTGCAGATGTTTTTTTATGTTTTTGATTATTAAAAGAAAAAATCTCGAAGAGATAGAAATATTATAGCCGATATATAACCCCCTGAAAGGTCAAACGAAAGCTATGGAGTTATATGTATAACTAAGATACGTAGCCACTTTGGGGCTGTTTGTGTTTTTAATACCTCTTTCCTTAATTCTATTGCTGTTACCACAATTTTTTGTATAGTTCTTTAAAACATATTTTCTAAAGAGTTTCTTTATTTCACCGTTAAAGTTGGATTCTATTGATTCTGTTTTTTTTGTTTATGTCCATGTGAAGAGGTATATTCTAAAATAGAACTAACGGAATATTTTTTAAATTCCCCCATTGTTAAAAAAATATTTCATACAATGTCAAAATTTTATATAAATTCTTTAAAAGAGAGAGAAATTATTCTATAGGCAATAGAAATATATATTTTTTTGAGAAAGTAATTATTTTGTCAATATTAAAAAATTGAGCAACATACCTAATAAACTAATTTGTATAGAAACATAAAAACATGATAAAAAGATGGTATTTGTAGATATAACAAATGATATAGCTTTTAGAAAGATTTTTGGATGCGAGCAAGCAGCCCGAGATACTTCTTTCTTTTTCGATAACGATTTGTGTATAGTAAAATCCTCAAAAATAATTTTTTAACATTACATTATTTTTTTAATAATAAGAGAAAAAATGTGTATATCTAAAAATACAAGCGTATATATTTTGTTCCTGTATATTTTTTTTACACTTGAATGGGCGTATAGTAACAATACTTCAGTTCCTTTTCATTTGAAAATATTCGGAGATGTAAAACTGCACATAACAGAAGACGCACGTAAGGAAATTCAGGATCAAATAGAAGCACTTTTATTGAGTGAAAAGTATCTCAAAATAAAAATTGATAGAATGAATGCTTATTTTCCCATAATAGAGCGTATTTTGAAAGAAGAAGGAGTACCTGATGATTATAAATATCTGTGCGTTCAAGAAAGTGCTCTTATATCTGATGCCGTTTCTTCTGCAAATGCTGTCGGTTATTGGCAGTTTAAAGAAGCAACCGGACGTGAAAATGGACTGAGGATAGATGATTGGGTAGATGAACGAATGAATATTGTATCTTCCACAAAATCTGCTTGCCGCTATCTCAAAAGCCATAATAAGAGTTTTGATAATTGGGTATATTCTACTATCGCATACAACACAGGCAAGACAGGAGCAGAAAAATACGTAGATAAAAAAAAATTTGGTGCTACTACAATGAACATAGATAAAAACACGCATTGGTATTTTAAAACTTTTTTAGCACATAAAATAGCTTTTGAAAAAGAACTCAAAAAAGACCACCGACGGTCTATAGTTCTAAACGAATATAAAAAAACACAAGGCAAAAAAATAGAAAAAATAGCCCAAGAACAAGGAATCACAATAGAACTACTCACCACCTATAACAAATGGTTGAAAAAAAAAGAAATTCCTACCGATAAAGAATATACCATTATCATCCCCTCTCTCCAAAAATCTACCATCATAGAAGAAGAAAACCTCGTTTATGAAGAATTTGTATCTCTCAAAGAAAACATAACCTTCTACCATACCTCTCTATCAGTAAAAATAAACTCTATTCCCGCTGTTATCGCCGATAAAAACCAATCTATCTCTGATTTCCTTCAAAATTCTAATATATCTCCTAAAAAATTTATCCAATATAACGATATAGAAGAAACAGAAAGCATACAAAAAAATCAAACCTACTATTTGCAACATAAAAAAAGAAAAGCAATAACTTTTTTTCACACTCTACAAGAACATGAAACACTATGGCTCATATCTCAAAAATACGGTATAAAACTAAAGCACCTACTCAAAAAAAATAGAATACGGGAAAATGAAAAACCAATAGCAGGGAGAATAGTATGGTTACGAAAAATAAGACCACTCAACATACCAATAGAATATGACTCCACTTCTATCCCCAAAAAACCAAACAACCCCATAAAACAAATATCCATACCCGAAAATATACAACAGAAAATAGACACCATATCTACAATAATACAAACAGTAACAGATACCCTACACAAAATAACTCCATTAGTCCAACAAATCATAGACACCACATCATCTCTCCCCACAAATATTAGAAATAATACTGAAAAAATAACAGACACTATTATCAATATCACTACCCGGTACATAGAAAATATACCTCAAATATCTACTGATAGCATTTTGAACACCCACACAGTAGTAGCAGGAGAAACGCTATATTCACTATCTAAAAAATATAAAATCAGCATAGAAGACCTCCTGAAATATAATAATATTACAAATACTATATCTATAAACCAACAAATAAAAATACCCAATATACCCTCAGAATGGAAACAAAATACTATATCCTATCCCAGCACTCACCAAGTAATAAAAGGCGAAACCATGCACTCCATAGCAAAAAAATATAACACCACACCCGAAGCCATTATGAAATTAAATAACAAAGCAAATACCAATATAAACATAAAAGAGATATTAAAAATACCAAAATAAAATGCCTTTTCGCATCATAATCAAACTTAACTCCTTAATAATTTAAAAAACAATATATACAAACATACTTTTAATACAACAAAATTACAAAATCACAAAAAAAAAAAAATAAATATATCTTTGCTTTTATTCAAAAATAATAAAATATGTATTATAATATAACTCATAATTAATAAACATAAATCAAGATACATGGGATTAATAGGGAAAATAAGAGAAAAAACATCTCTCACAGTTGGGATAATAGGAGCCGCACTTATACTTTTTTTATTGGGAGGAGACCTTTTGGGACCTGGTTCTATTCTTTTTGGAGAAAAAAGGAACGTCATAGGAACATTTGGAGATGAAGACATAACCATAGAACAATACCAAGCAAAAGAAGAGGAAATAATACAAACATACCGACTCAATACAGAAAGAATGCCCTCCTCACAAGAATTGGAATCCATAAAAGAACAGACATGGAACACCCTCATCAGAGATCTTTGCTACAAACAGGAATTTGAAGAACTAGGAATGGAAGTAACACCCGAAGAAATAGTAGACATGGTACAAGGAAATAATATTCACCCACAAGTACAACAAATATTTACAGACCCTGAAACAGGTATTTTGGATAGAAATAGAATAATTGGGTATCTTCAAAGCCTACCAAAACAATCCACAAAACAACAAATATCATGGTACCTCTTTGAAAAAGAACTAGGACCTAATAGAATAACCAATAAATACGATAACCTCATCACTCACACCAATTATATCACACAAGAAGAACTCAAAAATAAATACCGTAACGATAATAAAATTGCCGAAATCAAATATCTTTTTATCCCATACAACACCATATCTGATGCTGAGATAAAAATAACAGATGATGAATTAGAGACGTATCTTCAAAAACATAAAAATACATATCAAAAAGAACAATCAAGAGGAATACAATATATAACTTTTCCCATTATACCATCATCTGAAGATACAGCCATAGTCAAAGAAGAAGTAGAAAAAATAAAAGATATCTTCCAAAAAACAGACAACGACTCTATTTTTGCTACTCTTAACTCAGATAATGAAAATGCTTTTATTACATATACTCCCAACATGCTTACTACTTTTCTCCGAGATAGCATTACTCCATTAAAAGAAAACACTATCGTAGGACCAAAACTTCAAAATGGAGTATATACCCTTTATAAATTATCAAAATCCCTCAAAGATACAGTAGAATACGCCCGTGCAAGCCATATTTTAATAAAACCCAACGACAACACTGACGAAGCAAAACAAAAAGCAAAAGACCAAGCACAAAAAATACTAAACGACATCCTCAAAAATCCCGATTCTTTTGAAGAACAAGCACGATTATATGGAACAGATGGAACAGTAGAAAGAGGTGGAGACCTCGGATGGTTCCAATCAGGAAGAATGGTAAAACCATTTGAAAACACAGTATTCTCAGCATCTAAAACAGGTGTCGTAAATACACTCACAGAAACAGATTTTGGATTCCATATCATTAAAGTAACGGAATTAAAAACTTCTCAAATATACCAAATCGCAATCATAGAGAAAAACCTGAACGCAGGAGATGAAACTAAAAACGAAGCATACAAAAAAGCCGATATCTTTGCACTCAATACAAAAACATTAGAAGATTTTCATAAAAATGCTACAGATAATTTTTACTATATCTACGAAGAAAAAGAAATAAAACCAGGAAACTTTAGTATCGGTGTCCTCACCAGCGCCAGATCTATAGTTACATGGCTCTACAACGAAGGAGAAATAGGAAAAATATCCAATGTATTTGAACTAGAAAACGACTACGTAATAGCTGTTATGACACAAGAACAAAAACAAGGAACAGCGAACATAGAAGCTGTGAAAAATAATATAACCTATAAAGTAACCGCAGAAAAAAAAGCAGAACTCATCCTTGCTCAAATACCCTCTACAGAAGAACCATTAGAAGAAATCCAAAAAAAATACCCAAATACCTCTATAAAAACTACGTATAACCTTAAGATATCTGATAATATCATAGAAGGAGTAGGACCCGCATACGAAGCAATAGGAACTGCCTTTGCACTCCAACCGGGAAAAAAATCTAAACCCATAAAAACCGATAATGGAATTGTAATCATAGAACTCCTCACCATCAATACTCCCCCCGAACCACAAGATTATCAATCTCTTTATATACAAATGATGCAACAAAGGTATTCGCTTTCTCAATACCAAATATTTGAATCTATCAAAAAATATAATAACATACAAGATAAAAGATACAAAGCATTTTAATATGCAATTCCCCCCACTATCTCTTTGCTAAAAATAATTCTTAACAAAAGATAAGCCCGAAAGAAACAAATAAAAAAGAGAGCGTCTGTAAAAAGATGCCCTCTTTTTTATTATACATCAAATACATTATCCACTCCTGATTGATTTTTCTAAAGCAAATCTTTCGTAATGTATTCCCAAATAAAAAATATACAATGCAGTTATTTTTTTAACAAACAACGAGATTTTTTTTCTTTACATTTGAAAATTATATTTACAAAAAATAATTACAATACCATAAAAAAATAAAATACCAAAATGAAATCTAAAAGAGAATGTCCGAAAAATCGCTTTTAGCACGTTTGTAGTTTTGTAACTCTTTGATTATCAATAGATTCAAAATTAAATATCTGTGTAAAAAGAACTTTGCGACACTCTCATTAAAAAAAGTAGATAAAGAGTTACCGTATTTCTATTTTTCTGAACAACCACACTATCATTTACTTTATGCTCTACAAACATAAAAATAATTCTATGCATTACAAAGATTTTGATTCTATACCCAAAAAAGTACATTCCTTTCAAATACAAGGACATTACCAATCTTTTCTGCCCATTTCTGTTGGACTTATCCATCATACTTTTCTCATCACAACGGATACAAATACATACATCCTCCAAAAAATAAATCACAGTATATTTTCAGATGTTCCAATACTGATGAATACTATACAGAGTATAACAAAGCATCTTGCACATAATAAAGAATATGCGCTTCGGATACCATTGATTGTACCTACTCACAATGGAAATTTATTTTTATATGATACAGATGCATATTGGCGAATCTACACTTACGTAGGAGATACTATATCTTCCATTCCCATAACAGAGGATATTTGTTATAAGACAGCAAAAGCGTATGCTTCTTTTTCTTATTGTTTATCAGGGTTTGAGATGTCTCATATAATCCCATCTATCCCCTATTTTCACAGTGCAACCAAGAGAATGGAAGCATTAGAGAAGGTAGTACAAAAAAATGCTTACCACAGAGTAGAGAAAGTAAAAAAAGAATTAGAAATACTCTATCAGTTGTCTTCCCTGTTTCAAAAAATAGATAATCTCATAAAAATCAATGCACTACCTCTCCGTATTATGCATAATGATACGAAGATAAACAATATTCTCTTTGATACTGTTACAAATGAGCCAATTGCCGTGGTAGATTTGGATACCGTTATGCCCGGATATATTATCTATGATGTGGGCGATATTATAAGAACCTCTTGCATAGATTATCCCGAAGACCATACTGTTTTAAAAGATATTCGTATAGATACAAAAAGAATAGATTTTATAAAAAAAGGATATAGAGAAGGATGGAAAAATACACTTTCTTCCATAGAAGAAGAATGCATAGATATCAGCGGAGCTTATATGGCATTGCTTATGGCAGTAAGGTTTTTGACAGATTACATAGATGGTAATGTATACTATAAGATTCATTATGAGGAACATAATTTAGATAGGGCAAGAAACCAGCTCTTTCTTTGTGAACAGATGAGTTTTATAAACACATAATACAAGTCTATACGATTTTTTTGGAATGGTACCATTTTTATTTATACAATATTCTAAATAGATTAAAAAAACACTCTTACATAGCACTTAGAATCGTGAAAAAATAAAATAATAATATAATGTTTATTTTCGTTATTTTTATATATGTTCAAATATTTTTTAATATGCATATATTTGCTATTAAGAACCAATACATAATTTTTTCCATTGAGAAATCGTAAAATACATATTATAGTAATATAAGAAAAATGAAAGATACAATACAAACAGTGTCAGATATGGCATCTCGTGGGGAAGTACCTGAAGTTCTTTTTTGGGTAGGTTGTGCGGGATCTTTTGATAGTCGGTATCAGCGAGTGACTCGTTCTTTTGTAAAAATTTTGCAAGAGTGCGGTATCCATTTTGCTGTTTTAGGGAATGAAG
This sequence comes from Chitinophagaceae bacterium, assembly GCA_030053935.1. Classification (NCBI taxonomy): domain Bacteria; kingdom Pseudomonadati; phylum Bacteroidota; class Chitinophagia; order Chitinophagales; family Chitinophagaceae; species Chitinophagaceae bacterium. The sequence continues at coordinate 26,734 of JASGCU010000003.1, read as the reverse complement.
AAATGTGTACCGGTGATCCAGCTAAACGAACGGGGAATGATTTTTTATTTCAAGTGACAGCTTTGAATAATATTCAGATTTTGAATACCTATAAAATAAAAAAAATAGTTACTGCCTGTCCCCATTGCTTTAATACTCTTAAAAATGAATACCCGTCTTTGGGCGGAAGCTATGAAGTTATTCATCATTCTACTTTTTTGCAACACCTGATAGATGAAGGAAAAATAAAAATAGAAGGTGGAGCATTCAAAGGAAAAAAAATTACCTACCATGATTCTTGTTATTTAGGAAGAGCAAATGGAATTTATGAAGCACCGAGAGAACTCATAAAAAATTTAGATGCAGATTTAGTAGAAATGAAACGATGCCGAACCAATGGACTTTGCTGTGGAGCAGGGGGGGGACAGATGTTTAAAGAAGCAGAAAAAGGAACGGCAGAAATAAATATTATAAGAACAGAAGAAGCACTTCAATTAAACCCTGATATAATTGCTACCGCTTGTCCGTTTTGTATGACTATGCTCAGTGATGGAGTAAAAAATAAAGACAAACAAGACCAAGTAAAAGTCATGGATATTGCAGAACTCATTGCAAATAACACATAATAAGATATACTAAATTACACATCGGATAGACAAATCTTCCTTTTATGTTTTATTTTCTTTTTTTTTTAGCAACATTACTCTTTGTCGGACTTATAGGAGTTTATGCAGAAAGAAAAATAGCAGCTTTTATACAAGATAGAATAGGACCCAATAGAGTAGGAAAATACGGAATATTTCAAACTATAGCCGATGTTATGAAATTGGCACAAAAAGAAGATATTATCCCCACCAATGCCCGAAAATACCTATTCATGTTCGCACCCATTCTTGTATTTACTTCTGTATTATCTTGCTTTGCAGTATTTCCGCTCAGTAGGCATTTTCTCAATGTAAAAGCACCTCTTGGAGTATTATATATTATAGCAATTCTTTCTTTTGATGTTATGGGTATTTTGATGGCAGGAATAGGGAGTCATAACAAATATTCTCTTTTAGGCTCTATTCGTGCTGTCAGCCAAATTATTGCATACTCTATTCCCAATTCTCTCGCTCTTTTGTGTGTTATTATATTTACCAATAGTTTTGATTTCCATACTATTGCAATGCAACAAAGTATTTTTGCAAACGAGAGAGTCACTCTCTTTGGCATAATATCTTCCATAGAAGTCAATACATTAGGAGGTTTTTTTTTGTGGAATATTGTAAAAATCCCTATCCTCATCCCTGTTTTGATACTCTATTTTATATCTGCTTTAGCGGAGTGCAATAGAACCCCTTTTGATGTTGCAGAAGCAGAATCAGAGTTAGTGGGAGGTTATCATACAGAGTATTCAGGACTTCGATGGGGATTTTTTATGCTTGCAGAATATGGAAAAATGTTTTTAGTTTCCCTTATCATCGTATTTCTTTTTTTTGGAGGATGGACAAGTCCTTTTCCTAATGTGTCTTTTTTGAATCTCGGCCTATGGACTTCAGGGATAGATAATACTTTTTTAGAACTCTTTTGGGGAGTTTTTTGGATTATCACAAAATCATCTGTAGGTGTTTTTTTACAAATATGGATACGATGGTCGTTTCCTCGTTTGAGAATAGATCAAATTTTTATACTTTCGTGGAAATATTTAGTCCCCCTTACTTTACTCATTTTTTTACTTTGTATTTTATGGAAAGTCATTTTTATAAATCCTTCTTATGCTCTCTCAACAATTTGAAATTATTATTTTAACATTATATATTCTCATTATTTTACATCAATATATTATATGAAGCAAAAATACTCATTAGTAATACTTGCAGCGGGTGTAGGAAGTAGGTATGGAGGAATCAAACAAGCTGATGCTTTCGGACCTTCAGGGGAATGGATTATGGATTACGCTATTTATGATGCTGTTTTATGCGGATTTTCACGAGTCATCATTATTGTCCGAAAAGATATTCTCGCTCTTATAAAAGAACATATACACACTTTTTGGAAAAATAAAATTTCTATAGAGTTTATAATACAAACACCTCCCAAACAATCAGCAGAACGAATAAAGCCTTGGGGAAGTGGGCATGCACTGTTATCTTGTAAAGATACTCTCAAAGAACCATTTGCTTTGGTAAATGCCGATGATTTTTATGGAAGAGAAGCCTATAAAGCACTATCCAATTTTTTAATGCAGGTAGATAATACAAAGCTCCATTTTGCTATGGTTGCCTATCTTTTAAAAGAAACTCTTTCTCTCGCAGGAAGTGTTTCTCGTGGCATTTGTGAACTAAATACACATAAACAGCTACTATCTTTGGTAGAAAAAACACATATAGCTTCCAAAAATGGAATTATTACCAACGAAGAACCTCATAAAGAAAGAGAAATATTAGCAGATAATACCTTTGTGTCTATGAATTGTTGGGCATTTACCTCAGTATTATTTACCTCTTTAGAAAATCAATGGAACGTATTTCATCAGATAAATAAAGGAAGCTCAAAAGCAGAATTTTATATCCCTTCTGCTGTGTATTATATGATGCAAAAAGAAAATGCAACCATAGATATAATACCTGATGGAAAAAATTGGATAGGAATTACTTATAAAGAAGAACAAGCAATAGTCAAAGAAAAAATTCATAAACTCGTTTTAGAGAGGCATTATCCTGATGATATAAGAAAAGATAATTAAAAAAAAGATTCAAGCAAGTCTTTGCATCCCACCTTTAAAAGGAGAGGAATTTGTGATAATTTTTTCTATTACGCTCATATAATTACCCATTTTTTTTTAGTTATTAAATTATTTTGAATAAAAAATGAATTTTTTTAAATATACCTACATAGTTATCTATAAAATATAAAAAAATAATTTATTTTGCATATAATATATAAAAAAAATATTTTACACATAATATATAAAAATAAGAATATAATAAAAAATTATGATTACCCACGAAACAAAAAAAGACCACCAAAATAAAATAAACCAAGTTTTTAAAGAAATAAAAAAAGTAATAGTAGGACAAGAATATATGGTAAATAGACTACTTATAGGACTATTCACCAATGGACATATACTATTAGAAGGAGTACCAGGTTTAGCAAAAACACTAACAGTAAATACATTAGCAAAAATACTTCAATTACAGTTTAAAAGAATACAATTTACTCCCGATCTCTTACCTGCTGATTTAGTAGGAACGATGATATACAATCAACAAAAATCTATATTTGAAGTAAAAAAAGGTCCTATTTTTGCTAATATAATACTTGCCGACGAAGTAAACCGCTCCCCGGCAAAAGTACAAGCAGCCCTCTTAGAATGCATGCAAGAAAAACAAGTAACCATCGGAGAAACAAGTTATTCCTTAGACAAACCATTTTTAGTACTCGCAACCCAAAATCCCGTAGAACAAGAAGGAACATATCCTCTTCCTGAAGCACAAGTAGATAGATTTATGCTAAAAGTATATGTTGATTATCCAAATAAACATGAAGAACTAGAAATAATGAGAACCATGACTAAATTCGGATCCGAACCACAATTAGATGTCATCCTCACCAAAGAAGATATCTCTTCTATAAAACAAGAAATAAGTCAAGTGAGCATATCAGATTCTTTAGAACATTACATAATAGAACTCGTATTTGCTACCAGAAACCCTAAAGACTATGGATTCAAAGAAATAGAAAAATATATTCAATTCGGTGCCTCTCCACGCGCTTCCATTAACCTAAATATAGCAGCAAAAGCACAAGCATTTTTTCAACAAAGAGATTTTGTACTTCCAGAAGATATAAAAGATATGGCAATAGACGTATTCCAACACCGTATCATCTTAAACTATGAAGCTGAAGCAGAGAATGTAAAAACAAAAGACATAATAGAACACATACTGAACAAAATCCCACTTACCACAAAAGGATTTAAATAATTTTTTAACAAATAATTTTTAAAAATAAACCAATGAAATTTACCGTATTATCAACATATATAAAAAAACAACTGTCCCTTGTTATCGGACCTATTTCTAATAATCCTATAATGCCCGTATTAGAAAACTTTCTTTTTGAAATAAAAGACGGAGTTCTTAAAACCACAGCCACAGATACAAACACCACAATGATAGTAGATTCAAATGTAGATACTACCGAAGAAGGATCCATCGCTGTCCCTGCAAAAATATTCTTAGAAACATTATCCAATTTACCAGATCAAATCATCACTTTCTCCTTTGATGAAATATCATACAACATAGAAATCACAACTAACGATGGAGGAACATATAAACTTTTAGGGACCAATCCTCAAGATTATCCAAAAACAATAGAAACAACCGATACTTCCACTGTAATGATTTATTCCACTGTATTATCAAAAGGAATAAAAACTACAAAACCCATGATAGGAACAGATGAGATGAGACCTGCCATGACAGGAGTATTATTTAAATTTCAAACAAATGCTTTAACACTTGTATCAACCGATGGACATAGACTTATTAGATACACAAGAACAGATGTAACATGTGAATCCGAAGGCGAATGTATCGTTCAAAAAAAAGCACTAGATATTTTAAAACTCCCTATCGAAAAAACAGATGTTATTATTGGATTTAATGATTCCTGTATTATATTTAAATTCCAAAATATTCAGATGATAAGTCGTGTTATAAATGATAAATTTCCAAACTATGAAAATGTTATCCCGCACAACAATGATAATATTTTTACAGTAAATAAAACGAATTTCCTAGGAACATTGAAACGGACTTTTATCTACGCTGATACAAACACCCATTTAATACGTCTAAATCTTACAGATAATCACATGGAAATATCTGCAGAAAATATAGATAGATCAACAGAAGCCAAAGAAAATCTTATTGTAGAACACAGTGGTGAAGATATAGAAATAGGGTTTAATGGAAAATCTCTCATAAATATTTTTGAAATATTAGATACTGATATGGTAGATTTTAAAATGTTAAATCCAAGTAAAGCAGCACTTATTCTACCTCTAGAACAAGAATTAAATGAAGATATCCTTATACTCGTAATGCCTGTTATTTTAAACTCGAACAATGATTAAGAAACACTCATCTATTGAATCATCTATAAAAACTCTTTTTTACACAAACATTCAGTTTTAAAACTACCAATAACCAAATAGTTACCAGATTAAAAGGATACCAAAAATAAAGTTTTAGACAGAACCTATAAACAATGGAAGATGGCAATGAAGAACCGCTTTCATAAAAATATTGAGTTTTAAAACTATTTATAACCAAATAGTTAAAAAATTATAAATGTATCAAAATAACTTTTTGATAACATACTCAACAATTATATTCATCAAAAAATCAATGCTATTTATTTAAATATTTTAATAACCAATTTAAACAATGTCACAGATAGAAGAACAAGTTAAAACTATTATTGTAGGTAAATTAGGAATAGAACCATCACAAGTTACTATTGATGCGAATTTTGCAAATGACTTAGGGGCAGATTCATTAGACATAGTAGAATTAGTAATGGAATTTGAACACCAGTTTAAAATTACTATTCCTGATAACGAAGCAGAAAAAATCAAAACAGTAGGTGAAGTAGTAAAATATATACAAGAACACACATCTAAATAATTAGAACTAATGAAGTTTGAAAGAGTTGTAGTTACTGGACTTGGAGCACTTACTCCGATAGGAAATACTATAGAGGAGTATTGGAAAGGACTTTCAAATGGAGTAAGTGGAGCTTCTTTTATTACAAAATTTAATGCTGAAAAATTTAAAACTAAATTTGCATGCGAGATAAAAAATTTTGATCCACTGAATCATATAGATAAAAAAGAAATCAGAAAAATGGATTCATACACTCATTATGCAATAGTTTCTAGTGATGAAGCAATTAAACATTCATTTATAGATATAGATAAAATCAACAAAGATAGAATAGGGGTTATATGGGGAAGTGGGATAGGAGGATTAAAAACTTTTCATGATGAAGTAACAGAATTTGCAAGAGGTGACGGAACTCCACGATATAATCCCTTTTTTATTCCTAAAATGATTGCCGACATAGCTGCAGGACACATTTCTATGAGATACGGATTCAGAGGTCCTAATTTTGCAACTGTCTCCGCATGTGCTTCTTCCAGTAACGCCATAATAGATGCCTTAAATTACATCCGATTAGGTAAAGCAGATGTTTTTGTAACAGGTGGTTCAGAAGCGTGTATTAATGAATCAGGTATTGGAGGATTTAATGCATGCAAAGCTCTCTCAGAAAGAAACCAATCTCCAGAAACCGCATCCAGACCCTTTGATAAAGAAAGAGATGGATTTGTACTTGGCGAAGGAGCAGGTGCTTTAATATTAGAATCTCTTTCTCATGCAAAAGCAAGAGGAGCTAAAATATATGCAGAAATTATAGGAGCCGGAATGTCTGCCGATGCCTACCATCTTACTGCACCCCATCCCGAAGGAATTGGTGCTAAATCTGTACTCATAAATGCTATCCAAGATGCTCGCATAAAAGCATCAGATGTTGATTATATAAATGTACATGGAACATCTACCCCTCTTGGTGATAAAGCAGAAATTAAAGCTATACAAGAAGTGTTCCAAAAACATGTCTATAGTATAAACATAAGCTCCACCAAATCCATGACAGGGCATCTTTTAGGTGCCGCAGGTGCTATAGAATCTATAGCTTCTATACTCGCTATAATGCATCAAACTATTCCTCCTACTATCAATCATTTTACAGACGATGAAGAATTAGATAATAAGATAAACTTTACCTTTAATTCTTCACAGCAAAGAAAAGTAAATATTTGTATAAGCAATACTTTTGGATTTGGAGGACATAATACTTCTATCGTATTTAAAAAATTCGAAAAGTAACAAATGGTATTACGATGGATGCAATTACTCGGAAAACGAAGAACAGAAAATGAGATACTGTTTGAAACCACAATTAAAGAACTTATAGGGGAAAAACCATCTAATATAGAATTGTATAAACTTTCTGTTCTACACAAATCTATTTCTAAAATCAAGACACACCACGGCATTACAGAGTCAAATGAAAGACTAGAATACTTAGGAGATGCTGTTCTTAATATGATAGTTGCTGAATATTTATTTAATAAATATCCTTTTAAAAATGAAGGGTTTCTTACACAAGTAAGGTCTAGAATAGTAAGTAGAGAACATATGAATATAATTGCTAAAAAAATGAGAATTCATAACCTTATAAATATTATTGATACTTCAAAAAATTTTCTAAACACAAATATTTATGGAAATACCTTAGAAGCTCTTATAGCAGCTGTTTATATAGATAAAGGATATAATTTCTGTAAAAAATTTATTATTACAAAAATAATAATGCCCCATGTAGATACTACACAAGTAATTATCAATAATAATCATAAAGGTATCCTTCTGCAATGGGCACAAAAACATTCAACAAAATTAGATTTTCAAATGGTTGAATCTCCACACGACCGTACTTCAAAAAGATTTAAATCTCTTATAATACTAAACAATGAAGAAATAGGCATTGGATGGGGAAGTAATAAAAAAAAAGCTGAACAAGAATCTTCTGCAAATGCTTGTAAAAAAATACAGATTATATAATCGTTTTATAATGTATATTTACCTCAGGTTCTAATTGGATGCCAAATAAATCAAATACAGATTTTTGTATCATACGCGCAAAATCCCATATCTCTTTTCCCGTAGCATTATCATAATTTACTATTACTAATGGTTGCTTGGGATAAGTTCCTACCATACCTATTCTCTTCCCTTTCCATCCCGATTTTTCTATTAAAAAAGCTGCTGGTATTTTTACAAAAGAATGCGATTGTTTATATCCTATAATATCCGGATATTGTTTTTGTATTCTTTGAAAATCAGAAAATGAAATAATAGGATTTTTAAAAAAACTTCCCGCATTTCCCAGTACATGGGGGTCGGGGAGTTTTTCTGTTCTTATATGTATAATTGCTTTACGGATATCTAATAAAGTAGGATATAGTATACCCCGTTCTTTTAATTTTTTTTGCACATCTGGGTAAGAAATATTTATTTTCGGTTTTTTAGACAATCTAAAAAGTACTTTCGTAATAATCTTTTTTCCTTTCAAAGAATTTTTAAATATACTATTTCTATAATCAAATTGGCATTCTTCAGCCGAAAAAGAACATTCTTTTTGTAAAATAACATCTAAAGCATATACTCTTTCTATGCATTCTTTTATTTCTACTCCATAAGCACCTATATTTTGAATAGGACTTGCTCCTACTGTACCAGGTATTAAGGAAAGATTTTCGATCCCTCCATAATTTTTTTTAACACAAAAACTTACAAAATTATCCCAAATAACCCCTGCACCTACTTTTATAACTACTGTGTCACTATCCTCTGTAATTAATGTTATACCCATAAGAGATATTTTTAGAATAATCCCTTCATAATCATGTAAAAAAAGAATATTACTGCCCCCTCCGATAATAAAATAAGGATTTTCAGAAAATATTTTTGAAGAAAGAATGGAGTTTAAATCTTCTTCTTGTTTCACTTCTATAAAATATTTTGAAAACACATGGCAATGAAATGTATGAAAGGGAAAAAGATTTACTCTCTCTTGAATAGAATACATAAAATTATTGTGTTCTAATAGCAATAACTGGGTCTAATCGAGAAGCATTAAATGCAGGAATTATTCCGGAAACAATTCCAATGATAGAAGAAACCAATATACCTACCAATGCATTTCCTATTGTCAGTTGTAAGGAGAGAGAACCTATTGGAATAAAAGTGATAAGGTACACTAAAAATAGCCCCGTCATTCCTCCTATAGTACTTAAAAAGATAGATTCAAAGAGAAATTGGCAAAGAATAAAATAATTTTTTGCCCCTAATGATTTTTGAATACCGATAATATGAGTTCTTTCTTTTACCGATACAAACATTATATTTGCTATACCAAATCCTCCTACAAGAATTGAAAAACTTCCAATAACCCATCCTGCGATGGTTAACACACTAAATATAGAAGCAAAAAACGAGGCAAGTGCCTCTGGTCGATTAATTGCAAAATTATCTTCTTGTTGTGGTTTCAATGTTCTTTTTTGTCTTAGTAACCCCCTTAATTCTCCTTCCAATTCCGTCATACCAATATCTTCTTGTTTCGCCTTTGCCGCAAAGAACGTATACGCTCCATCGTATGAGTTTGAAAAGAAAATTTTCTTAAATGATTTAATAGGCATGAACATATTTTCATCATTACTTGTATTTCCAATGAAGCTTTCCCCTTCTTTTTTGATTACTCCCACAACAAAGTACTTGAGCCCTTTTATACTAATTCTTTTTTTTATAGGGTCTTCATTTTTAAAAAGGTTTTCTGCTATTTTACTACCTAAAACAATAACATTGGATGCATTATCGGCTTCTAATTCTGTAAAATATCTTCCTTTTTCTATAGGGATGTCATATACGTTTTTGTGACTATAAGAAACCCCTTGTAAATTCCCTCTGCAAGAGTTACTGCCTTTTTTAGTTGTTACGTTATCAGCAAAAGAAATAATCGTAATTGCTTTACAGAAATCAAGATTAGACTCTAAAAATTTATATTCTTCATAAGTAGGTTGAGGTCTATTTATATATTTCCACCAAGGGTAATTTCCTGAAAATCCCCAAGGCCATTTCTCTACATAGAGATTATCGGATCCTATAAAATTAAAACTCTCCTTTACACTTTTTTCTAAAGAATCTACCAAAGTAAAAACTGTAATAATTACAAATATTCCAACAGTGACCCCAGCCAAAGAGAGTATTGTTCGTAATAAATTTGTTTTTAATGCTGCCGCTGCAAAATAAAAACTTTCAAGTACTAAACGCAATGCTTTCATACAATATTATTGGTAAATAGAATTTGTTTTTGCTTCTTCTAACTCTTTCAAAAAGGTTTGTGTTGGACGTTTGCTCATAGACATAGATATTCTCCCCGAACGTACAAATTCTAAAACCCCATATGGTGATAAAGATTCAAATAAAGCAGAGGTTTCGTTTTTATGTCCTGTTTTTTCAATGATTATATAATCTTCTTCTATTGCTAAAATACGAGCATTATTATCTCTTACTATCTTTTCTATTTTATCGCCTCCCATAAATATTTTGAGAGGAACTTTATAAAGAGCTAATTCTTGGTAATGAATTTGGGTATCCTCGTATAAAAAAGCTCCCAAAACATCTACCAATTTTTTAATTTGTTTTACTATTTTTTCTATTCTTTCCCGAGTAGAAAATACTACTATAGTAAATCTACTTACTCCTTCTACTTCTGTTGAAGAAACATTCAAACTTTTTATATTTATTTTTCTACGTGTAAATATAATAGTAATATGATTCAGCAATCCTGCTTTATCTTCTGTTAATACAGAAAGAGTAAAATCTCTTTCTGTATCTTCTTCCATTTGTTTTGTATAAAGTGATGACATATTTGATGTATTAAAAATTATTGTATCTATTTAACATTTTACGAAAATCTACATAAATTATGATATTTATAACAAAAATGTCTTTACGGACACTCTTTTTCTTATTTATATTTTTATAATGAGACCAACCACAAGGGTTTTTAACTCTTACATTATCCTCTCTGTTTTACTATTTTTTCTTATTTCAACGCCTCAAAACAATAAGCATCTTTATAATCATTCACTACTATGCCTCCCTTTCTGCCATTGGTGGGAGGGATGATTCCTATACTCAAATATTTGCACAGAGATACAAATTTTATCTTACAGCACGCAACATATTTGCCTGTTGCACATGCTTCCTTGCCTTATTTCTAAGATGTATGTTTAGAAATATAGTGGTACCAGCAAGTGCTGCTCCTGATATTATCACAGCAGAATTATTTACAGAAGGTGTATTAAGAGTGCTGGATGCAATAATTCCTGCACCAGCTATTGCTAATGCTCCCGTTGCATATATTCTTATTTTTCTGAGTGTTTCTCTGTTCTTTATGGCGGCTCGCAGGTGCAGGTTTATTTCTTCCACATCCCACTTATAACTTTTTACATGAAAAGAGTATTCTTCTAACCAAGATAAATACCTCATAGTGTTAAATTCATTAGGAGGAGTGGTTTTTCTTTCTCCTTCTCCTCGCAGAGCCATTTGTGCATCATAAATAGACAGCCCCGATCTACGTTTTATACGGTGGGGGTAAAACTATGCTCTATACCATATCCTGTACCAGTCACTACTACTCCCGCCATAATCAAAAGCGTTTTTATAACAGTACCACCAAAATTAAGAAAATGCATCCTCGGGTGCGTTACTAAATCATGTATAAGAATTCCAGCATATATAAAAAGAGGAGTTGCAGCTGCAAAACCAATTCCCGTTCCAATGAGTAGATTATTTTTCCTCTGCTTTCTATATCTTACTGCCTGCCGCAGATAATAATTTACTTCCTCGTTCCTTCCATTATAGGTATCATAAGTAAAACCTTTGCTTGAGAGCCAGTTTACTTCCTTCGGAGGGAATTGTAAGGATGCAGATAAAATGCTTCCTCCAATGCTGTCCTTTTGGGCATATACCCAAGTGGATATGAAAAACGGTACTACCAATACTAAATATGTTCTTTTCATGTTTAATGAAACACTGATGAAACTGATTTTTAGTAATTTATATTTGTGTTTTTTGATTTTTTGTATTTGTGAATGTATATTTTATAAAAATATTGGTTTACCTCATTATTTGTATCCATCCTTTATATTTTTTTTGAGTATTTTTTGTATCTAACACATCCAATTCTACAGATGCTTCAAAAAAATAGACTCCAGATTCTAGTTCTTTTCCATTATTTCCTTTTCCATTCCATTGTATGAAAATACTATTTTCGTTGGTTCTAGAATCATAATTATAGACAGTTACGCCGTCTTTATTGAAAACAAAAAAAGTAAGATTTTTTACAAATCTGATGCAGAGCATTTTGTTAAATTCTGCTGAGTTTGTTTGGTCTATGTAATAATAGGGAGTGAATACATCGTTTTTTTTGTCATTATTTGGGGTAAAAACGTTGGGAAAATATATGAATGGGCAGTTATCTACACAGGTTTTTTCTGTGGGTTTGCTTTCATTATTGGATTTATCTACGGAGGTTATATAATAGCATCCTTTAAAAGAAGGTATATTCGTGTGAATAAATTGTTGTTCTTTGATTTTTTGGTTAATAGTGACTGTTGCAATAGGTTTGAGAGCGATGTTTATATCATCGGTAAAATATATTTTATAATAGGCAAGGTCATTTTGGCATGTGTCTGATATTTGGTTTTGCCATGTAATGGTATTAGAGATATTTTCAAATTGACATTGGTCATTCAGTTTACTTTCACAATGGTCGTTATTCAAAGCTGCGTTGAGAGTAAACTGTGTTGGAAGACATGGCGGTATGGTATCCTTTGGCTTGGAGCATATTATTTGAGAACTATTCAGAAGGGGGTCCTGTACTCTTGGGTTTTGGTAGGTGCCTAATGTTTGTATGTAATAACAGTACTCTGTATTTTCGGATAAACGAGTGCTATTATAAGTTCCGTTATCTGCATAATATAATTCGTTTGTAAATATATTTACTTCGGATATTTTTACCATGCTATCGGGATATTGGGGAATAGCATTATTTCTAAAGATATTATGAGTAGGGTATTTTTGACTTTTTATGGTCCATGGGGTTTCTGCGGACCATGTTAGTTCTAATGATCCTGCACTTGGTTTTATTTCAGCTCTTACGGAGCTTGCAATAGCAGAGCTGTCTCGGATATTTTTATATTTATCTAAGAGCATTATCTTATAAAAGTGTGTTTTATCAGCTGTATTGAGTTTTTTTTCTATGAAAAAGGTATCGGGAGTCGATTCTATTAGGGTTGAGAAGTGAGGTTCTGTTTTTTCTTTTTTGAGTATTTTATAAGTATATGGTGGTACTATATCAAGGGAATCTATTTGAAATGGTGGTTTCCATTTTATGGAAAGTTCTCCTGTTTCTGTATCTGTTTTATTAATATCTACGTTTGTTATAATGGGTGCGCTTCCTAAAATAGTAGTGCATGCTTCATCGGAAGCTATGCTTTCAAGGGAGTAGGGATATGGAACATTTGCAACTATTCTATAGCAATAAGTAGCTGCGGGCGCTAATCCTTTTTTATTGTTATCATCTGTGTATTCTGTATGGGCAGTGTGGGTTTTTGTGATAAGTTCATATCCTCCATTTTTAGGTATTCCCAGTTCACATGGTTTTGGGGAGTATGCAAAGCTATCGACTTTTCTCCATATTTGTATGCTATCTGCTTTTGGGCATACATATTTATCCCAGGTGAGTTTTATGGTTCTTTTGGGTTGTGGTGTAGCGATAAGATTTTGAGGAGGAGGTGGTACTACTTGTATTTCCCAAGTTTTAAAGTTCACTAATCGTGGGGAAGAGAATGGTGCGGGGTGTGTATCTGTGACTTTAAAGATGGCTTGGTAAGGGACGTCTCTGATATTTTCACAAGAAGTTTTCCATAGAAAGTTCATTTTTGCATTTGCAATATATTCGGGGACAATAAATTTAGGGAATATGGTAGGAGGGTTTATGAAGTCGTCTTGACTCATTGCTCCGAAGAGTTCTATTTTCATAGGGAGGTTTTCAGGGTCTTGGGTTCTGATAATTTTTTCTATTGTATTGCCTGCTATGAGACAGGTATCTGGTGGTGTTATGAGTTCGGGGCGTTTATTATCTGTTTCTTCTACTATTATTTGCATATCTCTGACTACATATCCTATTTCGTTCCAAGTTCCATAGTTTTTTCTCCATTCTGTGACTTTAAATGCGATGTTATATTCTCTTTTAGTACCATCTCTTGTTGTTGTTTTTGCATCGCCAGGTGCGTCCCATGTAAGGGTTCCTGTAGTATCATTTATATAAAAAAGAGGTTCTCCATTTTTTGCTTCATTTCCTTGTGCATAATTGATATTGGTATAAAAAGAGTTGAAATTGGGTGGTCTATACCCATTAATATCTTTTTTAGCGTTGCTTTGAGGAGTAATGAGAGAAAATGATAAGCTATCTCCATCCGGATCGTAGGCGCCGGGGTTATGAAAAAAAATAGATCCTACGTTTGCTTTATCGATTGGTTTAGAAGTAAAGACGGGGCTTCTATTAAGACCTACTGAAGAGGTAGATTGGGAGTTGATAACTATTTTTGTTTCCACATAAAATGGGGTATTTACGGAGTTTGGGATATTTAGAACGCCTTCATCTCTATTTGGTTCTGTATAACCAATGATGAAAGTTCCTCTATTACTATAAGTATGTTCAAATACTAATGTATTATATCCTACATTGTCAGCACCTGGTACGGGTTGGTTTATTATGGGGAGAGTAACAACGTCATCTATGGTAAGGATAGTTCCATCTCCTAAAGTGAGCTGTCCCATTCCAAAATCTGCTGTTGAACTTGTATTTGTATAGCCAATTACTTTTATTTCGTATTTATAATCACTGGCAGAAAGCCGTCTTACTATGATTTCTCCCGCTCTTATATGGGTAGAATGGGCGTTGAGAAAAGAGAAAAAACAAACACATACTGCTATTAGAGCTTCTAATGTTATTTTTAATGTGGTTTTCATGTTTTTTATTGGGTGAGATTGTAAAAATAGATTTTTATTATTGTGAGAGGGAAAGCACCCGATACCTTTTATGAACTTATATGCCTTATCTGGTGAAAAATACATATGTAACATAATCATATACAATAATGAGAAAATGTAAGAATCTTTTCATTATTTTTTTGCATTTCCATACAATGATATAAGCTGTTATCATTTTATATATTATAGTATTACATTTTATTTTTAATTCTTGGTTATTTTTTCGGCTTTCAATATTTTTCCTGTTTCATCGTAGAGGACTAAGATATATTCTCCTTTTACCAATGTTTTTAAGTCTATTTCATAAGTTCCGTTCCATTCATTACTTTTCATTTTGAGTTCATAATTTTTTCCTGTCATATCATATAATTTTAGGGCGGAAACATTTTGTGTTTTATTCGATTGAATGGTTATATAGTCATGAGTAGGATTGGGATATATGGTAATAGAGGTATTATTTTTTTGTGTGGGAGTAAGAATTAAAGGGGTTATTTTTACTAAAATCTGTAAAGGGTTTATTGGGTTATAAAAATTATTTCCTGTTTGGTATGCTGTTATTGTAGCTATCCCATTTTTTAATAAAATAAAGTTATTTTTATTGATAGTGAGGAGTTTGGTAGACGAGGAGTATGTTATTGGGAGAGAGGCTGAGGAGTATAGGGGCAGTGTAATGATGGGATTGCAGAGACATTGTTCTATAATTATGGGGATGGGGGCTGTTTGGTATGATTTATTGATGGTTATTGTTTGGGTTATTGGTGTAGCGGCGAGATATTCGTTATTTCCGGTTTGAGTGGCTGTTATATTTATGGTTCCTGGGGATAGTATGGTAATAGTGTTTTTATAGAGGGCTACTATTTCTAGGTTAGATGTTTGATATATTATTTCTAATCCTGATGAGGAGAATGCGTTTAGTGAGAAAGTGTTTTCGTGGAAGTATTTTGGGTTTATAGGGGAGAAGGTGATTGTTTGTGTTGTTTTTGTTGGGTCTTGTATAAATAGTTTTTCTGTGATAGGAATTGCGGGATTAAAATGTTCGTCTCCATGTTGTAGGGCAGTTATAAATACAATACCTTTTTGTTTGAAAGAAACGATATTTTCAGATATAGATGCGATAGTGGAGTCGGATGATGTGTATGATATAGGGAGTGAGGAGCTTGCATATGCTGTTAGGGTGAGTTTTTTGTTAAATAGTTTTTGTTCTGGGATGGGTTTAAAGGTGATAGTTTGATATTTTTTGTTATAGACGTGTATTATAACGTATTGAGAGGTTGGTGTGGCGGGATTATAAATTGCATCTCCGTTTTGAAAGGCAGTTATGGTGGCAATACCAGGTTGTTGGACGATAATCATATTTCCATCTACGGTAGCTATATTTGTATTTTGTGAGGTATAATATACTGATAGTCCTGAAGTAGCAAAGGCATTGAGAGGTGGGAATAGATATCCAAAAACTTGTGGTGCAATGGGGTCGAATTGAATGGATTGATTTTCTTTACTTTTGTCAAAGATGAAAAGTGTTTTAGTTATAGGGGTGGCGGGGTTATAAAAAGTATTTCCGTCTTGTTTTGCTGTTATTTGGATTACTCCTCCTTTTTTCAACATGACATTATTATGAGTGATAGTTGCTATTGTTGTGTTGGAAGAGATAAAAGTAATGGGGAGTTTAGAAGAGGAGTTGGCAGTAAGGGTAAATTGTTGGTCTTCTAAGTATTTATAGGTAAAGTTTTCAAAAGTTATGGTTTGGGGGTCTTTATAGGTGTCGAATATATTTACTATTTGGGTGACGGGAAGAGCAATATTATAAATATCATTTCCTGATTGATATGCGGTTATAGAAACTGCCCCTCCTTCTATGATATGAGCGGTGTTTCCAATGATAGAGACAAGGGAGGTATCGGATGATATGTATGTTATTTCTAATGCTGATGTTGAGGAAGCTGTGAGTATAAAAGTTTCATCGGCTATTATTTTATTTCCTATTGTAGGAAAGTGTATTGTTTGAAATTTTTTCATATAATCAAAGACGATGAAAGATTGTGTTATAGGTGTTGCGGGGAGATAGTTTTCATTTCCTGTTTGCAAAGCAAGGATATGTGCCATTCCTCCGCTCTGTGTTTTTACAAATTGGTTATCTACCATAGATACGGATGAATTGAGAGATATGTAAGAGGGGGGGAGCAAGGAGGAAGCAGTAGCATTGGGGGTAAAGAGAGGGCTGAGGGTTGTTTTATGGGGTATTATTGGGAAGGATATGTTTTGTGATTTTTTATTTATAGAAAGGACTTGGCTTGTTTGTTCATAGTCATAGATATCATCGCCTTCTTGAATTGCATATATAGTAACTGTTCCTGCTCCTTGTATAGTAGCGTTTTTTCCGAATATACTGACAAGTGTATTAGATGTGGAGAAAGAGATTTCTTTATTACTGGATGCTGTGGCGAGGAGTATAAAATTGGGGTCGCCGTATATTTTTTTGGGGATTGTTGGAAATGTTATAGTTTGTGGTTTTTTATTAATGGTTATGATTTGAAATACAAAATTTGCGGGTAAGAAGTTTTTATTTCCTTCTTGTATAAGGACAATAGTAACCGTTCCGACGGTATTTGCTATAATGGTATTATTAAAAATGATGACATCAGAATGGGAACTTTGGTAAGAAAGGGGGAGTTGACTTGTAGCGGATGCATTAGTTGGGATTTCTTGTTGGTAGACGAGAGGTTGTATTGTTGGAAAATGTATGGTTTGTTGTTTTTTATGTATTGTAAGAGATTGGGATATACTATCTGATGCTTCATAATTTTGATCTCCAATTCCAAATGCTGTTATAGTAGTTATTCCTGCTTCGTTAATAATGAGATTATTTCCGGATACAGATACTTTAGAGTTTGATGTGATGAAAGTTATGGGGAGATTTGCGGAATTAGATGCTATTAGAGAGAAGGGTGCATCTTGATATGTTTTCTCTGCTATGGGAGGGAAAGCAATGGATTGTCTTTTTTTCTGAATGGTTAAGAATGTTACCACGCTTTTGGCTGGTAAGAAGTTTATATTTCCTGTTTGTTGAGATGTGATAGCTACTATTCCGCTACCTCTTATAGTGGCAGTATTTCCGGTAAGAACAATTATTCCATTAGATGCTCTGGATGATACGGATAATGAACTGGTTGCAGATATTCCGAGAACAAATGGTGCGTCTCCGAATCGTATTGTTGGAAGTTGGGGTATACGTATGGTTTGGGATCTTTTGGTTATGGTAATAATTCTAGTTATAGAATCAGATGGTAGGTAATAAGCATCTCCCAATAGTTTTACAGTAAGAGCAACGGTTCCAACTCCTTGCATTATGAGGGTATCATCTACAACAGTAGCGAGAGTATTAGAGAATCTATATGTTATAGGACGAAGACTCTCTGTAAAAATATCTGCTTTGAATCTATCTAAATAGAATTTTGGAGGGATGGGTGCTAGTGTGATGCTTTGGTCTGCTTTAATAATTAGGAGTCTAGATATAGTATTAGAGGGTGTATAATTATTATTACCTGATTGTTGAGATGTTATGATAGTGCTTCCTACACCATTCATGGTGACTACTTTTTCGGGGGATATGGATTGGATAAGGGTAGGGTTAGAAAAAGAATAGGATATAGGGATGCTGCTACTGCTCCTAATAGGGATTGTAAAGAACGGATTAGACCCAATAAATTTTTGTACAGGAATGGAATCAAAAGTAATACTTTGTGATTTTTTATGAATGATGAGTGTTTGGACACTATCTCTTGCCGGGTAATAAGAATCATTACCTAACTGTGATGCAATAATCAAGACGGTCCCTGCCGCTTGTATTTTCAAGGTATCATGAGATATAATTACAGAAGACGCTCCCGTAAAATCAGTGTTAAAAGAAATGGGTAACCGACTATTCGATACTGCTGTTAAAAGTATATAATTATCTCCGTATGTTACTTCAGGGAGCGAAGAAAAAGAAATAGATTGAGGTGCTTTGAATATAGAAAAAGATCTGCTTACGGGAGATGCAGATGTGTAATTAATATTTCCTGTTTGGTAAGCAGTTATGGTTGCTCCCCCCGGTCTTACTAATGTTACTCTATCACCGGTTATTTGAATAGTAGTATTCGTGCTTACATAATAAATAGGAAGGTTACTATTTGTAGATGCAAGTATAATAAAACTCGTATCACTGTATATTTTATCAGGAAGAGCATTAAAGGTAATCGTCTGTGTTCCTTGCAGTACATTCACAGGTAAAAAAGAAGATGAATAAAAGGAGTTTCCTTCAAAATATCTATCACTTTCGGGAACGAAAGCATTAATCTCAGCAAATCCAACTCCTGCTATAGTAGCTGTATTGCCGCTCATACCGTTATTCATAGAAATTACTTCAGTATCAGAACTGAGAAAGATTGGGATAACTGGACCAGTAATTGTAACTTCCTTGCTTCCTTTTACAGAAGTTGCTCCACTATTAACCCCAAAAAAGATGTTGGTTGCAGAAGTTATTCTGTCATCAATTGAGCTGTCCATTCTATAAAGCGATATTGCACGTAATCTTTCTATTCCAGAAATTACTATACTATCAGAAGTATTAGCAGCTGCGAGTATGCTGTCATATTTAGAATTTACTGTACCACGCAAGCTGTCTATAGGGAATGGAAAAACTCTAGTAGTTATAGATGGTGAATATTGAACTTGTGGTGTTGTGAGAACAAACGGAGGATCACCGTAACGGTATTCTCGTGGTGATGGATTTACAAATGTTACGGTTTGATTTTCTTTCACAGGTATACTTATATCTACTTGTGTGGGAAGATAATAAGAATTTCCTGCTTGACTCGCAGTAATAATTCTGGATCCTCCTGTTCCACCACCTCCTGTAAAATTGATAGTACAACTTGTCCATGAATTACACGGAGAACCTGTTATATTTCCAATATTTAAACTCGTGGGAGATAAAGTTACGGGGAGTCCTGAACTTGCGGATACATTGATTGTTTTTGCACCCACATATCCTAAACTGGTGTTAGAAAGATTTATAAAAGAGATACTTTGTGTTGTTTTTTCTACCATTACCACTCGAGAAACAGGGCTTGGTGTGTGAAAATTTCCAAACACACTACTAAAATTAGAAGATACCGTTGCGGTTATAGTTGCTGTTCCCACTCCTATTGCTTGTATAGTATTATTAGATATTTGGAGAATATTTGTCTGGGCTGTAGTATAAGTTATAGGAAAAGTAGTATTTGAGCAAGCTGATAGATTTGTAGAGCTGTTGTTAGGAAGTGTAAATATATCATTGTATCTTTTGCGTGATATAGTATCAAAAGTGATAGAGGTATTTATTTTTGTGATATTGGTTGTTTGGGTGACGGGTATTGAGGGGTAGTAGTGTATGTTTCCTGGTTGATACGCGGTAATGGTGTGGTTATATGGCAATATATTAGGAGAAAGGGGTTGTATAGTAAGCGAAGTATCTTGAATGGTATTCATAAACATAGTATTGGTGCTACTGTACGATAGAGTGAGACCTGATGATACGGTTGCTATAACCTTAGTTCTTTTACAAGCTTCTACTTGCATTGGGAGAGAGAAGGTAATAGTTTGAAGTTTGGAGTATCGTAATACTTGAGAAAGAGAAATGGGAGTATAGCTTATATTTCCTGTTTGTGTAGCAGTGATGAGGGTAGTGCCTGTTCCTATGAGGGTAACGGTATTGTTATATATAGTAGCTACTCCAGAGTTAGAACTCATATAAGAAACGATGAGTCCCGCAGAAGTGGTAGCAGGAAGTATGTGGGTACTATCTCCATAAGTTTTAGATATGGGATTTAAAAAATCTAATGTTTGAAAAGTCCGACTCACTATAAGTTTTCGTACAATTGGTTCTGCAGCATAAAAAGAAGAATCTCCTTGTTGAAAAGCAATAATATATGTTTCTCCTTCTACTCCTCTCGTCTTGAGAGAGTCATTTGAAATAAGAGCAATATTCGTGTTCGTACTTTGGTAAGATACTGTTAATGACGAGCTGGAAGTAGCAGTAAGTAAGAGAGGTGGATTTGTTGGAATGAGAGTTCTAAGGGAATCAAAACTTATAGTTTGAGCATTTTTCCCATGAGTAATAGTAAATGCTTTTTGTGTTGCCCATGCTCCACCTTTTAATCCCGCATCAATTGCTTGCACATTCCAATAATAAACTCCCGGGGAAAGAGTTTGTAAAAATGTTGTATTTCCTTGGATGCTTCCTCTTTCTATTATATTTCTAAAGCTATTTATAGAAGAAAAATGAGAGCTGCGTATTTCACTTCCTGATGGGGAGCTTCGCAGAGATATATTATACTGTAAAGCATTTTGAGGTGTTTCTATGTCAGTAGCATTTCCCCAACTCAAAACTACTTTATTATTTGATACCACAGAGTGTTCTAATCTTAGGGGAGGATTTGCCGAACGGTTAAAATTATCTTTATTATTGAGATAGAGAATAGAATAAGAAGCATTTGTATTATCTTGTCCATTTACAAAAACATCCAGATCTCCATCAAAATCGATATCTACAAAGCTTGCGATTCCGTTCTGTACCCCTACAAAGGTATAATAACTAGATGAAAATCCGTTTTTAATTCCTCTATACAGTCGTGTAATAGGATTAGAAGGGGATATATTTCCGGTGAGAAGCATATCTAAATAACCATCATTATTATAATCTGCAAATACGCTGGACCCATTAGAAGTACTAGGAAAAGGGGTTGGTATTTTTTCTGAAAAAATACCATTATTATTTTTGAAAAGAGAAGATGCATTGTTTCCTAAAAAAATATCTAAGTCTCCATCGTTATCATAATCTCCCAAGGCAGCATTTTTGGTAGAATAAGTAGAAAGAGCAGTATCTAAAGTAGAAAATATGCCATTTCTATTCCAATACACAACAGGGGCTTTAGTTCCAACATTCCTTTGGGTTACAAATATATCTAAATCTCCATCAATATCTAAATCTGCTAATTGTATTTGGTCTGCAGATGAAAATGGAGTATTCATACTCACAAATCCTGTTCCATTATTCCGAAAAATAATATCTTCATAAAGTGGTTCTCTCCGAGAAGACAGAAATATATCTATATCGCCATCGTTATCATAATCTTCTAACGCAGTTCTTACATTATCGTAAATAGCATTAGAGAAAGAAACGGGAGTAAAACTGGTTCCATTATTGTTCGTATAAAAGAAATTTGCTGCGGTTCCGTTATTATTTCCCACTAGTAAAATATCCAAATCCCCATCTCCATCTTTATCTTTAAAATCAACAGCACCATTTGCTATTTTTGGAAAAAAGTTAGGAAATACTTCCGAAAACCCTCTTATACCATTATTTTTATAAAGCATACTAATAGGAATACCTGTGCTACCAATACCCATTATAAATATATCCATATCTCCATCATTATCATAATCTCCAAAAGCAGAAGCACCATTATGCATTCCTGCAAAAGAATAACTGGGGGAGAAGTATCCCGTATCTAATCTCACAGAAATAATATTAGAATAGTGTATACTGGTATCGGCATTTATTGGTTTTATTCGGTAATATAACGAATTATTGATGCCTGATATTTGTTTGACAGTATCTCTTATGTTCGTATAGATAGAATCAATAGTAGTAAAATTAAAAGAGGGAGATGTTTCCATTGTATAACTTCTGACACTGTCTAATCTATTCCATATGGCAACAAAAGAGTTTTTAGTAACCTTACTGGCGGGAGGAATAATCATAAACGTTCTTTCTGAACCCCATTCTGTTAAATAACTTTGCCCATCCGATTGTCTTACACTCCAATAATAAAAACCAGGCGATAGATTATTTTCTGTATAAGAAGCAGACGTATATGGAATATTATTAATTCTTCTAAAATAGGGAGAAGTAGCATTGGTTTTTTTTATATGGGAACGAAGGGTATCAAAACGAGAATATTTATCTATATAAATATCATAATTAAATGCAAGACGATTAGGAGTAGTATTATTCCATTGTAAAAGAATAGAGCCAGATCCATTTAATGCCGTAAAAGAACTATCATCTAATGCTAAAGTAAGTGTATCAAAGGGTGTTTCATTTTCTATGGACTTATTACAATATATTTTTGTGAAAGAAAGTGAGGATTCATTTTCTCCTGCAACCAATAAATCAGCATCTCCATCTCCATCGAAGTCCCCAAAATTACTACTTCCGTTTCTTAAATAGGGTAACTGAAATCCCGAATTTGCACTCCCCACTACTTCTGAAAAACCCGTTATGTTGTTTTTATACATTTTGGAAACAGAACCTGATACTGCTTGTCCTATAAAAACATCTAAGTCCCCATCACCATCGTAATCACCCCAAGAAGTAGAATGTACATTATGAGCGTATGTAAAAGCAGAAAAATTACTCCTCGTAAATCCCGTTCCATTCATGTTTTTGTAAAGATGTACAGGACTGGTAGTCCCGTTGTTTCCTGAAACCCAGAGATCTACAAAACCATCTTTATCGTAATCTATAAATGCAGAAGTTCCATTTCTTATACCCGTAAAAGTATTGCTCATTTTACGAAATCCTGTTCCTATATTTCTGTATAATTGAGATAATACAACCGTAGAATCCATCAATGACCTCCTCCCTCCCAAAAATAAATCTAAATCTCCATCATTATCAAAGTCCGCCATATTTGCGGTAGCGTTCCCTACAGCTTGGATAGAGTCAAATACTACTTTTGTAAAAGCCGTTCCTCCCATATTTCTGTAAAATGCCTGACTATAAGCACTCCTATCTGCTCTTTCTCCCGAAAGAAATATATCATAATATCCATCACTATCATAATCTCCAATAGCACCCGTTGGGGAATGGAGAGTTTCAAAAGGAGCCACAAGCAATACCGACTCTGTAAAGCCCGTTTCATTATTTTTATATAATTTTACCACAGGATTAAGAGCATTTTGAACATTACCCCCTGTTACAAAAATATCTTCATCGCCATCATTATCATAATCTATAAATGTAGTATACCCTTTATAAATCCCTATAAAAGTATTTGGGTATACTTCTATAAAATTTCCATTTCCCTGATTTTGGTAGAGCTGTGAATATTGTCCATTTCCCGAAACAATGATATCTAAATCCCCATCCCCATCATAATCTCCTACATCATTAGAAGATCTTTTTTGCCCTAAAAAAGTATTACATTCTGCAAATCCTATTTGATTCAAATTCTTGGAAGCAAAAAGAGAAACTCTGTTAGAATATAAAGAAACAAAGTTAGTAGTTGTATTTACAGCACGAACCCTGTAATAATAAAAAGTAGTGTAAGGATACCCTCTTACTCGTAGATTTGTTCCACTTACTAATGTATCAGAATATCCATGAACATATTGTGTAAATCCTGTATCTAATGCCACTTCAACACGATAGCCCGTTGCTCCTAGTGATTCATTCCACGAAGCAGTAAATTCTGTTGGTTGTAAATAAGAAGTATAGTTTGTAGTAATATTCTGTGCGGGAAAAGCAACAGGTTTTAGAAAAAAACTATCTCTCTCCGCTGCCCATGCTCCGCCTTGTAAAGAAGCATCTATCGCTTGAACACTCCATTTATAATACGATGCAATAAATGGCAGAGTAATGGTGTAGCTATTTTTGGCAATTGACCCCCTTTCAGCAATCTTACGGACTCCATTTGCAAGAGCATTCGTTACATTTAGAATCTGATTATTGTATATACTTTTTATGTATATATTATAACTCAGAGCAGAAGTAGCAGTTCTATCATCTGTAGCATCCCATGTGAGGGTGACCGTTTGTCCATTCACTACACTACGAAGATGAGTAGGAACAAGAGGGGGGCTATTTCTCATACTGTTATTTCTATAAAACTTGGAAACGAGATTATTACTTGCATTTCTACCTGAAATAAATATATCTATATCCCCATCATTATCATAATCTCCAACACTTTGAGTAGCCGAAGAAACACCTGAAAGAAAATGATACTGATCTTCTACAAAACCATTTCCTGTATTATAATATATCTGTATAACAGGTGTTTCATTTGAAACATTTACTCCCGAAAGAAATAAGTCTAAGTCCCCATCGTTATCGTAATCTCCAAATGCTCCCGTAGAACTTTTTAAACCTGTAAAATTACCAGGATATGCTTCTGAAAAAGAAAATGCACTTACGGAGTTATTTTTATATAATTTGGAAATACCATACAAACTCGTGAAATGACCGGTAATGAATACATCTATATCAGAATCCGAATCATAATCTCCAACACTTATGCTACCATTATAAACAGAAGATGCAAAACTATACGAAGGAGTAAAAGTACCATTTCTATTTTCATACACACGAAAAAAATAAGGACCACTCGACCCAACTGTTCCCGAAAGCAATAAATCAAGGTCCGAATCCTTATCATAGTCCCCCCAAACCGCCGAACCATTTTCTGTTCCTGCAATATTAGTATTAAGAACAAGACTAAACCAATTTCCCCCATTATTTTTATATATATTGGATATAGTAACACTACCACTGCTATTTACACCCGAAACAAAAAGATCCGGATACCCATCTTTGTCATAATCTCCAAAACAACTGGTAGCAGAACTTACCGCTTCAAAAAAAGATGCCACAGAAAATGCTATCCCACCTTCGTTTCTATAAAGATAAGCATATTTTTGATTTCCATTTTCACCAGATATAAAAAGGTCTACATACCCATCTTTATTGTAATCAGCCCAAGAACATGTGGAATGCTCTACTGCCACAAAGGAAAAATAAGGACCACTCATCTCCACAAAACCCGCAGCCCCCATATTCCTATAAAGTTTTGAGATAACAGTATTATAAGAAGACCTCCCCGCAAGAAATAAATCTAAATCACCATCATTATCAAAATCTCCAAAACTACTTGTAGCCTTCCCAATATTATTACTTGGATTATTACTGACCCCTACCAGAGAAAAACCACTACTCGTCATCTCTGTAAAACGAGGTGGTGGTATAACAGTAATAGTATCGGAGTTTCCCGAAATAGTATTAGTAGTGGTATTAACAGCTCGCACTCTATAAAAATAACGATACTCCACCGAATAAATATAACTTGTTTCCAAACCTAATACTTCTTTTGTAGTATCTGTCAATAAAAGATTTGCATATCCTGGTAACAAAGAAGTAAAATGAGAGTTAGTAGACACATCTAATCTATATCCCGTAGCGCCTGCAATTCGAGACCACCTTGCTACAAAACTTTGAGTTGTCACCTCAATCGGAGTATATACCACAGGTGCTAAGAGAGTAGTATTCTCTCGCATAATCACTCCTCCATACACACCTAACACGCTCCACATAAAAACCCCACAAAAAACAAACTGTACTCTTACAAAAGATTTTTTCATTACTTCAATTATTTATTTTAATTTTTTTACCTATTACCGAATCATTATATTGCATTGCAATATATAATACAAATTATAATACAAAAAAAATATAATATAACACAATAAAAAGCAATTTCCTACTTATTTCTTCATAAAAAAGTGAAATATTGGGGTTATTAATCATAGAAGCATTATAAGAAAGTATAAAAATCTTTTCACCGAATGAATAAATATGGAAAGGGAAGAGAGTAAGAGTGTCTGAAAAGTAACTTTTAGAACGTTTGTAGTTTTGTAACTCACTGGATTATCAGTAAGTTTAAAAACTAATATTTTTGCAAAAAAAAATTTGGGAGTGGATTCAATATTTACATTCAGAATAAGATAATTTTTTAGAGAGTGTTAAATAGAGATTTAAAAAAAATATGTATATCCATAACACACAAAACTTTTATTCTACATAATTATACTCATTACAAATTAAATTAAAAAAATAAATGAACTTTGCCATGCACCACTTCTCTCCGAAATTACACATTTTTTTCGAATATATGGAAGTTCATGGTTAATAAAGTTTCTAAACTGGTCTTATA